>JBDOMX010000660.1:0-13646 GCA_039831615.1 Planctomycetaceae bacterium | reverse complement strand
CGCAGCACCTCCATCGCTCCCAAATGAGCAATTCCCCGCGCTCCACCTCCACCCAGTGCCAGGGTGGCGCGGGTACCTCGTGCCGAATATCGCGGCAGGTGCAGCAGAGATCGTCGGAGTCGTTGATTGACGGCTTTCATCGAGCCCTCACTTTCTGGTCGAAGGCAAATTAGAGCTGGTCTGGCATTCACCGATCCTGGAATACGTCGAGTCATCTGACGGGATGGATAGTTATTTCATCGGGTCTGACCACTCGACTGGATTACGTATTTATCCCATCTTATCGAATGAACGATTACAGCATTCATGTGCTTACTTTCACTTACGTTAATGCCGAGCAGCTGTTGCGAGATATCGAAAAAATATCTGCCGGCGGGCTGTCACCAGAACGACTGCTCGGGCCGGGCGGCTGACCGGGTGACGCGGAATCAGTCGACATAAGATGCTCCCATGACATTACTTATGTGACATACGGTTCAAGGGCCGTTCTCTTTGTCGGCTGAAAGCGCTAAGATCCAGCTGAAAGACGGACGTGCTGATCTGCCATCAAAATTAAGCCGCTCTGTCTTGAGCCTGCGACAGAATAAACACGCCTCCAGCTGCTTTTGCCGGTTAAGCCAAAGCAGCCGTTGCGCGGTCCTCCGTCGTGTGCCAGGCAGTGCGATCAGCATCGAAGGTGGCGGCCTGTTTCGGGCACGCGTCGTGCGACTCATCTCCACGCTGCCGGTCAGAAACGCGGCGGGAAGTGACGTGAAACAGGGCTACTTATATCGGTAGATGACATGAAATCCGAAGTCCGTTTCCACGGCGCCGCTGACTTCGTCTTTCTTCAGGGCAAATGCTGTCTCGTCAAATGCCGGGTGCATCACTCCTTCGGCGAACTCACCGAGGTCACCTCCTTTGGTACCACTTGGGCCGTCACTGTACGCCGAGGCAAGGTCTTCAAATGTCTCGCCAGCGTGCAGTTTGGTAATACACTCTTCCAGACGCACCCTGGCTTCTTCTTTGCTCCTGGTGATCGATTCATCGGCCCGTGATGCTCCCTGATACTGCACCAGAATGTGTCGGGCGCTAATCATGCGAGGCAGTGCTTTGCGGAGGATCACGTGATAGCCGAACTGACTTTCGACCGGGTCACTGATGGTGCCAATTCTGAGCCCCGAAGTTGCTTCGCTGAATGGTTTGATCATTTGTCCCGGCGCAAATACACCCAGATCGCCGCCGCGGGGACCGCTGGGTCCGTCAGAATGTTCGACCGCCAGCGCGGCGAAGTCAGCTCCTTCGGCGCGCGCCTGTTTCGTGATTTCCTGCGCCAGTGTGAGCGCTTCTTCTTTCGATCGCGTGACCGATGCTTTGGCGCGGGTACTGCCCGCATATTGAATCAGGATGTGGGCTGCGCTGAGATCTTCGATCAGCGGCTTACGGAGAATCACGTGGTATCCGAATTGCGACTCCACAGGCTCGCTGACGTGGCCGATCTGGAGTTTGATTGCTGCGGCGCTGAACGATTTGACCATCTGTGATGGTTTGAAGTTCCCAAGGTTGCCACCATCGGCCGCGCTGGGACCATCGCTGTATTCTTTGGCCAGTGCCGCAAAATCCGCGTCTTTGGCCTGGGCCAGTGCCGCGACCTCGGTGGCGCGCTTCAGTGCCTCCGCTTTGGTTCGCGTGATCTCTGCACTGCCTCGTTCGCTGTCCGCGTGTTGAATCAGAATATGCGCCGCGTTGAGCTTTGAAGGTGTTTCCTGAGCAATCGTAACAGCAGCTGTCGAACAACACAGGACCGAAAGAATGCGACCGATTTGTAAAAACATAATGGTGCCGGAGCAGTTGATGAATCAGGCAGCAGCTTCGTGCGAACGGAGTTGACTCTGTCGAGGACGCTGCCATCGAGATGTGAAGTGAAAGGCGAATCAACGACCTGTTGTAGTGTCAGGTGTCGCGGGGGCATTCTACCTCCCGGCCAGTTCACACCCAGAGTCGCAGGAAAATTCTAAAAGATTACCCGGAATCAACGCGATCAACGTCCTCATTCCGTCGGCGCGGCACCTTCAACAGTCGCGATTCGCTGCCTCACGGTTCCGTAAGACTCCCCGGCGCTCGCCGATGTTGCCCGTCGACGGAATTGACACCGGGAACACTTGCCCTTTCTCTTTCTTTCTCTGATCGCAAGTGGGCTGATGTTCGAGGGAGTGACCGCCGAGGCAACAGCGGGACTCACACACACCAACAGGAATCTGACCGCTCAATCCTGGGAGAGCGGCTCCTCCTGCACTCGGTAAAGATAGATGGAGTCGCCGATCTTTTCGCTGGGCTCCATTTTCTGAAACTGCATGCACTCAGGCCGATCGCTCCCGTGCAGTTTGTAGCCCATCAAATGATTGACGCTGATCGCATACCAGCCTGGATCCAATGGCCGGATCACTCCATCGTGCGACGGGCGGATCGGCTCACTCTGAATTCCGGCGGACTCCAATGGCACGAAGGTCGTCAGGGCCGTGTACAGCGGCGTGGCATCGGGATGCCTGTCGACCCAGTCCCTGAATCGCAGCAGGTCCTGTCCCCAGTCAAGGTTGCCGTCGAGCAAGTGGTACCTGCCGCCCGCCGGGCCACCAACGGCCATGTTGAAGTACGACATTGAATAAGGAAAGACTGACAAACTGCTGACGATTCCGGCAACCAGCAGAAACATGATCGTCGCTGAGAGCAGGCGGCTGCGCTGACGAAAGGCAATCGCAGCGCGTGAGGCGAAGATATACAGATACGGGAAAGCTGGTAACACGTATCTGAGATAGCGATTGAAACCAGTCTGGGAACTGACGAGAACGATGATCGCCAGCCCCGGCAGGATCAGCATCATTTCATCTCTCCAGCCGCAGCGGTAGCGGTGGCTGGAGATGAAGAGACCGGTCGCCACGCCAATCAACATCAGAAAACCGACCGGCGTTTTGACGAGGATGGCGTAGAGGTAGTAGTACCACCAGCCGCCTTCTTTCTGTTCACCGCGCAGGTACGACCATTTTCCGCGTTCGAAATCGTGTTTCTGCAGGTCAATGCCACGGAGATAATTGGCAGGCACCGGGACGGGAAGATTTCCAACCCACGAGTCGCGAAAGCGATTCCCGCCGTCGGTGTGCGCAGCTTCGCCGCCCAACGTTCTGGAAACGAAAGTGAAGTCCCTCAGCTGTTGACCGCTCCCCTCGAATCCGTAACCCAAATTCAGAAGATACACCGCCAACACGAGAATCAGGCACAACTGTCGGGATGCAGGAATCGCCAGAATCACCGACTTTGGCGTCAACCTCCAGCAGCACCAAATCAGCGGCCAGAGTCCAAACAGAATGATCCAGGATGACTTGGTGAGTTCCGCCAGTCCCAGGGTGAGTCCGGCGATCGTCGCGTTCCACCAGGTTGGCTGCATCAGCCACCTCCGGAAGCGCCACGCAGCCAGCACGCCGAATGCGGCGGCACCGGTGTCAGGAGTGATCGAGGCGCCCCATGCGAGGAGATGGGGACAGAAGCACCAAAGACAGAGTGCAAGGAGCGCGCTGTTTTGGCCGAAGAGTTCGAATGCCCAGCGATAGCACACCAGTGCGCCGAGAATGGAGACGGGAATCAGCATCCACCGCGCCAGTGTGAAGTATCGGAACGTTTGCTGTCCGTTCACATCACAGAATGCTGCTCCAACGGTAAACTCTGCCCGACTAAAGATGCCATCAGAGAAACTTGTCCAGTCGGTCTGCGGCGGATCGACCAGCAATGGCAACGCGGCCCACATTCGAATCAATGGTGGATTGACTCGATACAGGGTGAAGTTTCCGAACTGCCAGTGAGAGTAACCCGCCGGAAGATGTGCTGACTCGTCAAGGTTGGGAGCATTCACAATTCCCTGACGTGCAAGGAGCCACACATGAATCACCAGCACCACCAGCAGTACTGCATGCTTCCATCGAACCTGATACAAATGCATTTCAAGTTGCTCACCGGCATCCGCGGTGTTTGCTGGTATCTCTGCGATGGGGGTACTCCCGGATGACGTGGTCATCACTGACATCAGGCCTGTCAGTCCACGCAGCGTGTGACGCAGGTCTTAGAGCAGTTTTTGAAATGTCGTGGCGGGTTCTGGCGCGCGGGGACAATGAATGATGGGCTCTGGCACTTCCGCCGCGGCCACGAATCAGCGTAATACGCTGTAGCCGGTGATCCCGCCGGTCGAATTTGCCATCAATTGTCGCCGCGCTCCCATGACACGTCAGAGTCATGAATTCATCTGCAGTCTGCTCAGTGCATCTCGATTACGCAACCTTTCGGTTCTTATACTCGGGTGACTGGCCGTTGTGAACGACGTCCAGCGGCTGCCTGGCGATGACGCGTCCACTGGTCGTTGCTTCAAGTTCGCTGCGACAGCATCGCAGAGAATGAACACCGATCGCGAAAAAGAATGATCCGAGTTGTCCTCGGATGCGTTTGAGCTGCTGCTGCTCGCGGATTGGTGGACATGTGAATAAGACAGTCTGCTGTTCCTCTCCCCTTTGTGAGGATGCCCAAAGGGCACGTGAGGAGTATACTTGAGGTCGGCAACAGCCCTCATCCGGCCGTCGGCCACCTACCCACCGGGGAGAAGGAAGCAGCTGTTTCTTTCAGTTTTGAATCCCCCCCAATGAACAGATTGGCTGTTCATCATTTTCGTTACCGCGCGCCCACTATTTCTCAGGAACTTCAGACATCCAGGATCAACAGGGCGTTCGCACAAATTCCTGCCTGCAATCGGATGGGGAAGCCTCATGGACTTCTTAGTGGTTGTGAAAACCCTCGAACGGGCCGCAGTTGCCATGCCGGGGTTGCTGGCCGTGACTCTCGCGCTGGTACTCGGCAAGTTGTTCTTCGATCGTACTCACGTTTTCGATGCGAACAAGGAGATCGAGGACGATCAGAACGGTGCTTTTGGCATTGTTTACGCGGCGTACTTCGTGGCGCTGGCGTTGGCCATGGCCGGCGCGCTGTTCCAGAGCGGGGAGACTTCCGTATGGTGGGGGACCGCAAAGATCCTGGGCGAGTGTTTTCTCGTTCTCGTATTAATGCGCGCCAGTTTGTGGGTGAATGATCGCCTCATCCTGTCAAACTTCTCAATCAACAAAGAGATTGGTGAGGACCGAAATCTCGGGGTTGCGTTCTGTGTCGCCGGCGCCCTGATCGCCACTGGTTTCAGCATCAACGGTGCTCTGACGGGCTTCAGCTCGAGCCTCTTCTCAACCATCCGCGATATTCTTGTTTTCTGGGCTTTCGGGCAGTTGATTCTGGTCGCTGGTGCTCAGCTTTATCAATGGACAACCGGCCTCGACGTTCACAGGATCATTCAGCTGGATGACAATACGGCGGTGGGACTGAGCTTTGGAGGATATCTGGCTGGACTGGGAATCGTGGCCCGCGCGGCGTTGGTCGGAGCTGGCCAGGATTCTCTGGGCAACGAGATCCTGCGCACACTCACGATTGCCGTTGTCGGCGTCGGCCTGTTGATCGCAACACGAATTGTCGTCAGCCTCGTGTTCCTCAAACGCTCAAGCCTGAATTCGGAAATCGAATTGGACGACAATCTGGCCGCCGGGGCGCTGGCGGCGGGCGGTTATCTCGCCACAGCAATCCTGCTCACCACATGCCTGCATCGGTGAAACCATGAGCTGCAGTAAACTCCTGAAGCGACTCCCGTTTGCAGTCTCTGTGCTCTGTGTACTTTGGCTGGCTCTCGTTCCGCAAGATGCCCTCGGCCGTGCCGGCGGCGGTGGGGGCTTCAGTAGCGGGGGCGGCGGTGGTGGCTTCAGTAGCGGAGGCGGTGGATTCGGCGGAGGAGGCGGATACAGCGGCGGGGGTAGTTCTGGCGGGGGCAGATCACTCAGTGTTGCACAGCTTTTCTTCTTGCTCGGCATTTATGGCATCGCCATGGTCGCATCAAAGATTCTGGAACACCGCCGAAATGGTCGTCAGCAAAGAGACTGGAAGGGAGCTGCACGACAGTCTCCGGGAGCCAGAGCAACGCTCGCAGACGAGAAGAATGTGGTTGCCACGCTTCAGGGAATCGACCCACAGTTCGATCCGACTCAGTTCCAGAAAAGGTTTCGGCGGGCCTTCATGATGATCCAGGAGGCCTGGCAGCAGCAGGACCTGACGCCAATTCGCGCGCTCATCTCCGACGGCATTTTTGAGCGATTTTCCCTGCAGATTCTGGAACAGAGAGAACTCGGCTACCACGACCAGATGGAAGACATCACAATCAGGAACATCACACTTGCGGAGTCGAGCGTCGGCCCGGTCTTCGAGACCCTGACCGCGCAGGTGACGGCGTCGGCAATCGACTATCGTGTTTCAATCCGTGACGGGAAGTACATTTCAGGCAGCAAGTCTGCCGAGACGTTCATTGAGTTCTGGTCGTTTGTGCGCCGACGTGGTACCACGACCACTGAGGGCCAGGGTTCGCTGGAAGGGCATTGTCCCAACTGTGGAAACGCCGTCGAGTTGAATCAATTCGGTCATTGCGCTTCCTGTGATGCGCTGCTTCGCAGCGGTGATCACGATTGGGCCCTGGCGGAAATCACGCAGGCGAGCGAGTGGCGGCCGGGCCAGGGTGATCTGGGGAGCGGCGGAGTCAGCGACTTTCGCACCGAGCGGGACCCCGGTTTTTCGATTCAGCACATCGAAGACCGCGCGTCGGTCATCTTCTGGCGCAAGGCCATGGCAGATCGGCTGGGTGAAGTTCGCCCGCTGATGAAAATGGCCACCGACAAATTTTGCACCGCATATCGTAAACAACTGATACCGTCCGGGACGGAAAAAGAGAGAGGCTTTTACGGCGAATGCGCAGTGGGCTCGGTCGAGACGCGCGGGGTCATCAGCGGCAATGATTTTGATCATGTCCTGGTGAATGTATGTTGGTCCGGCAAGGAGTTCTTGTTCCAGTCGGGTGCGAACCCGAAACAACTCAGCTCGGGTTCGATCTTCAATAGTCTGTTCGTTCTGACCCGCAGGTTGGGTGTCCGTACGAACATCAATCGTGCGGTGGCATCTGCGCACTGTCCTGGCTGTGGCGCCGCTGAGTCCGACGTCGAGTCCCATGCCTGCGAGTACTGCGAGGCCGTACTCAACACGGGTGAGCATGATTGGGTGCTGGCGAACGTCCATTCGATGAACTCGCCAGGTGCGCGTGCGTGGCTCAAGCGACTGAAACGCGGCTCCAAATCGGTGGAGGCGGAAATCGGTCCGTCGATTTCCAACGTCATGGCGTGGATGATCAAGACGATGATGGCGGATGGTGAGTTACACGAAGGAGAAATGAAAGTTGCCATCGACCTGGCGACCAAGGTTGGCATGCCGATGTCCGAAGTCGAAGGGACGATCGAAGCCGCCCTTAAAAATCACCTGCACGCGCCCGAACCCGCTAACTCGAAGCAAGCCCGCGCATGGTTGAACGTCATGGCGGACGTGGCTCTTGCCGACGGTGAGGTCCGTCCCGAAGAACAGCGAGCTCTGAATTCGCTTGGCAAACGCGCTGATCTGACGCCACATGATGTACGTCACCTGATCAACAAACGGCGCAGCAGGATCTACCGTCAGACGCGCGAACGTCAAAAGGCCGAGCGCCGACGGTCCTCACCTGACTCGAAGTGATTACCCGCGCCCTCACCATCCCCCTGCTCCGTTGTCGCAGGCTGCCGACTTCTCCTATTGAAACGTGGGAAGTATGACGCTGTTCACGCCGCGCATGAGTCGGATTGTTTAAACGCCATGGTTCGTCACACGCGAACGCTTTTGTCCGATGTACAGTGCGATCGGCACCAGGTCGCCCGAGGCGGCTTGCCATGCTAACGACATCCCGCAGTTGCCTGGCGATCATTCGCCCACTGGTTGTTGCTTCATGTCTGCGGCAACAACTGGCAGGAAACCAGGACTAACGACGGAAAAGAATGATCCGAGCTGTCCAGCAGTCCGTTCAAACCGGTGGATGTAGAACTGCTCGGACGTCATCAAGCCGTGAACCGGCTGTCAGCGACGTCCCCCTGAAACAACATTTGCAACGAGCATTTCCTGCAACCGTTGTCGATACTTCAGTGTGATCTCCAACGTAAATGACCTCGTCCGTCAGCTGCGATCGTTGAATCGGACGCATTGATTCGCCGGATCGAGTACGCTGCCCGTGATCTCCACGCGGCAACGAAGCATTGCCCGGTTGTCTATTGTACGCCGGGCAAGATGGTTCTGAATACTCCCTCGGAGGCGCTGAACCATGATGGGTGATGTCACACGAGTCCTCTCCGCCATCGAGAGTGGAGATTCGACCGCCGCCGGAAACCTATTGCCGTTGGTTTATGACGAGTTGCGGCGTTTGGCCGCAGCCAGAATGGCTCAGGAATCGCCGGATCACACTCTCCAGGCCACGGCATTGGTCCACGAAGCCTGGGTGCGACTGGGCGACGTGGAACAGGCGCGCCATTGGGACAGCCGAGGGCATTTCTTTGCTGCCGCCGCGGAGGCCATGCGGCGAATCCTGGTGGATGTCGCGCGGCGGAAACAGGCCGTTCGTCGCGGAGCGAACCACAATCACGTCCGACTCGACGACGTGAACATTGTCGTCGAAAAACAGCAACTTGACGTGCTGGCTCTGGACGAGGTACTGACGGAGTTCGAAGCGTGCGAGCCGGACAAAGCAGCATTGGTCAAGCTGCGTTTTTTTGCTGGCCTCACGATGGAGGAAGTCGCGGCCGCACAGAGTATTTCAATCGCAACTGCTAACCGGCACTGGGTTTATGCCCGCGCCTGGCTGTTGGCAAGGATCGGACCGAGTGACGAATTTCCGGCAACTTAAGAAAGTTCCAGGATTTCGTGATAGGCCGCAGGCGTTTTTTACGCATTGAACCATGCAACGAATCCATAACGGACCAGCCGATGGCGACACCACACAAACCAATCGACGAGATAATGGCCGATGCCGTCGAAATCAGTTCGTCGGCTGAACGGGAAGAGTTTCTTGACGCAGCATGTGGCACCAATGTGGAATTACGGCAGGAACTCGAACACCTGATCCATGTGCACTTCTCCCTCGGTCACCTCATGGAACGCCCCGCCGCAGCAGTCCTTGCGGAGCAGGCCTCAGCCTCAGAGATAATGAAATCGCACACACCGAACGCCGAACTCGGGGTCACAGAGGGCGGTACTCTGGGCGATTTCCAAGTGGTTCGCGAAGTTGGTCGCGGTGGAATGGGTGTCGTATACGAGGCCCGACAAATCTCGTTGAATCGGCAGGTAGCGCTCAAAGTCCTGCCGTTCAGCGCTGTGCTGGATCAGCGGCAGTTGGAACGGTTCAAGACTGAGGCTCAGGCGGCCGCGGGCCTGCATCACGGCAACATCGTCCCCGTGTTTCATATCGGTCACGAACGGGCCGTGCACTACTACGCGATGCAATACATCGAAGGTCAGGATGTGTCCGATCTGATCAGGCAGTTGCAGCAGATCAGGAGGCTGGACACGTCTGATGTGCCGGCCACCAACGTTGCTGCTTCCAATCTGGCGTCTGGCTTGGCGACAGGTCAGTTTGAGCCGCTCGACCAGGCCACTGCTCAAGTCCCATCCACAGGCGATAACGCGGCCGACACCCTGTCCGTGCACCCGGATTCGAAAGCCGTCACCGACACCCAAACACTGGCAGCCCTCTCCACACAGGATGCCACGAACAAACCGGGGTTCTTTCGCACGATCGCTGGATTGGGCATTCAGGCGGCTGAAGCGTTGGAGTTTGCGCATCAAAACGGCATCCTGCATCGTGACATCAAACCGTCGAATCTGATGCTCGATGCAGGAGGCAAGCTGTGGATCGCAGACTTCGGACTCGCTCATATTGAGGGAGCTGCCGGACTGACAATGACCGGTGACATCGTCGGGACTCTGCGGTACATGAGTCCCGAACAGGCAACCGCCAGCAACAACGTCGTCGACTGCCGCAGCGACGTTTATTCGCTGGGCGTCACGCTGTACGAAATGCTGTCGCTGACGCCGATTTTTCCAGAGGCGGATCGCCACGAGCTGCTGCTCAAGCGACAACAGGAAGAACCGGTGCCGCTGCGGCAGGTGAATCACGCGATTCCCGCCGATCTCGAAACGATTATCCACAAAGCGATCGCCCGGGAACCTGACGAGCGCTACGACACGGCTAAGGACCTGGCAGATGATCTGCAGCGGTATTTGAACGGTGAGCCGATCCACGCGTGACGTCCGTCGGTCGTCATGCGGCTTTGCAAGTGGTCGCAGCGCAATCGTGGATTGGCGGCGTTGCTGATCGCCGCCGCGTTTATCGGTGGCATCGTGGCAGCGTCGGTAGTGGTTGTGATCAGGGACCGCGACGGGAACGAGGTTGCGACAGTACCCGCTCCCGAAGGCAGCATGGCCGAGGGCAGTATTGGCGGCGCGGATACTTCACTGCGTGGGTTTGCCGCACCACAAGATCAATTCACAAATGGATTACGGGGGCTGATCCCCTATCCGGAATCCTTGCCGGGAGTCGGACGTTGGCAGGTCGTTTCCAAGGGACCGCGTTCATTTTTACAACACAACTGGAAGTTCACCTGGAGTCCCGACAGCCGGTTTCTGGCGTTGGGAGACGGCGACGATGTCCGCGTTTATTCTGTGCCCGACTTTCAGTTGGTTCGCCTGTATTCCGGTCACACTGGTTCGGTCGTGGCGGTGGACTGGAGCCCCGATGGTAAGACGATCGCCTCCACCAGTATCGACAATACCGTCCGTTTGTGGGATGCCGAAACGGGCGTGCCGGGACCAGTTCTCGTGGGGCATCGTGACCGCGTGGACGCAGTTGCCTGGCACCCGAACTGTCGAATGCTCGCGACCGGAGGCCGCGACGCTACTGTTCGCTTGTGGAATATTGACGGCACGCCCACTCATATTCTGAAAGAACACACCGGACTTGTCACAGACGTGGCCTGGAGTCGAGACGGAGAACGTCTGGCGTCCCTTGGATATCACGGCACGCTCCGCTTGTGGAGCGCGAGCGGAGAACCACAAAAAGTGATTTCCCTCCGCGGTCGACACCAGAGAACGGTTGAGTGGAGTCCCGATGGCCAGCGACTCCTGGTCGCAAGAATTTCAACTCCGGATGCTGTGAGAATCTGGAAGGCCGACGGGAGCGGCGGAGAGAACCTGAAAACATCTGAGGCACTCATCGGGTCAGCCGCGTGGAGTCCTGACGGGGCACAGGTTGCCGTCGCAAGTTGGGACAATAAGGTTCATCTTTTCGAGAGTGATGGAACAGTCGGCCCAACGCTCGAAGGGCATGATGGCGACGTCTTTTTCGTCGAATGGAGTCCCGATGGAAGTTGGCTCGCCTCAGGGGGAGGAGATCGGTCCATTCGGCTGTGGAAGACCGACGGCACACCAGGACCGGTACTGAAAGGGTTGCGAGTTGTCGCAGATATCGCCTGGCATCCAAATGGTCACAGATTTGGCGTCTCTGTACAGGACCATTCGACCAGAGTCTACGATGCCAGCGGTGTGGTGGAGAGGATCTCTAACGGACTGGGGGGAGATTTTGATTGGAGCGCGGATGGGAAACAAATCGTTTCCGTCGGCAGCTTCCGATCGATTCAGCTTTGGAATGTGAATGAGGAAACCACTGGGCTCGTCCTCGCAGAATATCCAGAAGCAGGCTCTATCCACCTCGCATGGAATCCGAACGGTCAGATGATCGCGTCGGGCAGCGGACAAGCTCCTCGAAGCATGATTCGCTTTTGGGATCCGGATGGAACCGCTGGAGCAGTAATCGACGCACATCGGGATCCAATTTACGGGCTCGCCTGGAATGCTGTGGGTGACCGACTGGCGTCCGTTGGCATCGACCAATGGCTGCGGCTGTGGACGACTGAGGGAAAAGCGACGGGCGAGTTTAATTCGGGACATTTCCTCACATCGGTTTCCTGGAAACCGGACGGGACCCAGCTGATCACCGGATGTGATGACGGAACGATCCAAATCTGGACGTCGAGTGGAAAACCAATTCAGGTTCTCAAAGGTCACGACAATCGTGCGTGGGACGTCAAATGGAGCAGTGACGGAAAGCGAATTGCCTCCGCAAGCCGCGATAGCACGATTCGTCTTTGGAGCGAAGATGGTTCGCCTCAGGCAATTCTGACGGGACATACGGGAGACGCTAAGTCCGTCGATTGGCGCCCCCACCGCGGGCAATTGCTCTCAGGAGGATACGACGCCACGGTTCGTCTCTGGGATACCGAAGCCCGCCGACTGCTGTGGATGTTGGTCGTCCTCCCTGACAAGCAATCCATCAAATTCAGTCCCGAAGGCCGCATGTTGGCCGGCGATCCCGCAGTCTTCGAACGTGAGTTCCGCTACATCCTCGAACAACCCAGCGGAGCGATGGAGATCGTCACGCCAACAGAATTTCGAACCCGGACGCAGCAAGGAACAACAAAACTCACCAATTGAGTACGGGAACAAGCCCGGAAGATCGAAACAGAAGATCGGCCGGTGAGGCCTGAGTCGTCAAACAAACTCCTCACCGACCGAGAACGCTCCTCAAATCGCTGTTAATGGCAGCGAAACAGTGTGACGCTCGCCGCGAGGATAGTGGCTCCGATTTGCATCCGGGGACACCTGCCCTGGTCTGCAGTCACGTGTCTCTGTCGGGGAACGGTTTTCGAAGAACTTAAGAAAACCGTTGGATTTCGTGATAGGCCACTGGCGTTTTTTACGCATTGAACGATGCGACCAATCCATAACGGACCAGCCGATGGGCGACACCGCACAAACCGATCGAGGAAGCACGCGATGAAAAACAATGCAGCACAATGGACGTACCTGCAGGCAATTGGCGCAGTCATCCTCCTGGTTGTGATCCTGACCGCCCTGTTTATCAGAGCAGTTCCCCTGCAATCGGTGCATCAAATCGGGCAGAACGAGATCTTATCAGCTGGGTCGTTCCGGTGGACGTTGATCAACTGTGTGTTTGCTCTGATCGACTTTGCTTTCGTTTGTGGTGTGCTCGTTCTGTCTGCTGCATTCCTGTACCAGGCCATGTTTGCAGAAGGAGGCATGAACGATGTGGTGGCGGTCGTCGGCATACCGTGCGTTTTGCTGCTGATCTACTGGATTGTCGGAGGCACCACCGGTGTACCGTCTGCGATCCCATGGACGTCGGGCACGGGAGCGATTCTTGCATGCATAGGACTCGCTGGAACCCGTCGGCACCAGGATTCTGGCTGATGTTCTGTGTGTGACATCCTGCCTGGCAGCAATCCAGGCAGGTTCATCATTGTGTCCACTCAACAAGCGCTGTCAGGAAACAAGGAGACGACATGTATTGGTATCTTGAAGTCCTGAAGAAGTACGCCGTATTCAGCGGACGAGCCCGCAGGACCGAATACTGGTTGTTTGGTCTCCTGAGTTGCATCGTCTGGCTTGTGCTTGTCATTATCGAAGGCGTCGCCGGAATCGCTTCCGAGAGCGAACACTATGTGCCTGCCGGACTTTACGACCTGCCCATTCTGATTCCTTCAATCGCCGTATCAGTACGCAGGCTCCACGATACTAGTCCCTGAACAAGCGACCCACTGAGTTTGTTTTTGGGATGGAAATTG
>JBDOMX010000648.1:47747-51385 GCA_039831615.1 Planctomycetaceae bacterium | reverse complement strand
CAAAGAACGTCTGGACTACGTGGTCAGCTATTGCAAACACGGAATCACCAACGCCGTGGCCGAAGGCATCAACAGCAAGATCATGGCCATCAAAAGAAGAGTCGGCGGCTACCGCAACATTGAAAACGTCAAGACAGCAATCTATTTTTACTGCGGTGGACTAGATTTGTACCCACGATAAACCCGGATGGACCGCCGTATCCGTGTCCGGAGGACGCGTGGAACAGGAGTTGTCAGCAACGTTGAACTCCCATGCTGATCCCGATCGGGCTTGCACAATTGATGGATCGGGGGGGTTATGGATAATATAGGAAGCATTAATCTTCATCGAAACAAACCGCAGCTGCCCCGTCAAGCAATTCAAACGGTTCTTTCGCTGGTACGGTGTGATTGAGCAGATCGTCGTTTTGTGTCGCGGTCAGACTTCGCGGACGAAGCTCGGCAACGAGACATCGAGACGTCGCCGAATCGAAATCCGCCTGGAGCCAGTTCCTCCATCGCAGGAAACTCAGACTCAGCTCTGGATTTGTCGGCAGGTCAATCAATGAACAGCATGTCCTCCCAATGCCTTGTGGTCGCTTTCGCAATGGCTGGACTGATCGGAACATGCACAGCCCGGGAACCGGCAAAAGGTCTCAGGTTAACGGCGTCTGCTGTTCCCGCAGCGGAATGGCCAGCGTATCGTCGCGATCCCGGGCTCACCGGGTTCTCGCCGTTGGTTGGGGGGTTCGCGACCGCACCGCACGCGGTGTGGACGTACGACCTTGGCGGCTCGCGTGCCAACACGGAAGAGGCACAGTTGATAGATGTCCACGGTGACGGCCGTGACGAGCTGTTACGCGTGCTCCACGATCGGATCATCTGTCAAAGCGTCGAGGGGGACCGGCTGTGGGAAACGCAGCAGCTTGCCGCGCCACAGGTGATTCAGATTCGGGATTTCGCAGGTGACGGTTCGCGAGGATTGCTGGTCGCCTCGAGTACCGGCGTCGCACATCACCGCTACATGATTAGCGGCACCACCGGGAAAGCGTCACTCCTCTACACGTGTGGGAACGTGTTTGGACGGTATGAACGCTTCGGGAAACTGCTGACGGACGTTCCGGGCGAGCAGCTCTGCGCCTGGTGGAGCGGAGATTCTGAGAAGCGATTTGGCGGAAGTGCCGCGCGCGGTGTCGGATATTTGTGGAGCTTTGAAGACGGCGTTGATGCGCCCACGCTGCGTTTCCACGCGGAAGAAGAAGGCACGATCTACGCTCCTCTGCATCTGTTCGCTGACATGGATGGTGATGGGCACACGGACATGGTGATGATCTCGCACGAAGCCATGTGGGTGTACGATCTGTCATCTGGAAAGAAGACAATGCAGACCACGTGGGGGCCACAGATCCGCACATATTGGGCGGCGACGGCGGCTGTGCCGCTGGCTGAAGGCTCATTGCCGTCGCTGCTGATGATCAATCCAATGATCCCCGGTGTGCAGGTGGTTACTCAGGACGGCGAGACAGCACGCAGCAAGTGGAAACGTCTCGTGGGAGACACCGAGGATCAGTATCAATCCAAAGTGAAGATCGACCGCGCCGCACCCGATCCCTTCATTGATCTGGATGGCGACGGCGAGATCGAGATCCTGGCCGCAGTCACAAATGAACATGCCGACGGGAAAGTCCATCTGGTCATTTTTGGTGCCGATGAAGGAGAGCGTGTCTATGACGAGTCCGATCAAACGGTGCTGACTGTCGACGACCTCGACGGTGTCGATCCACCTGAAGTTCTTCTTCGCGATCGCAGCTCGTTGCGAATCTGCAACTGGATTGGCAACCACTTCGTTGACCGTTGGCGAGGCGAGAACGTCACTCCATTGATGACGCCGGCGCCACCGGAAGGCGGCCTGACGCGAGCGGTGGGCGCTCGCAGTTCCAGTGTGAACATGCCGCTTTGGCGAGATAAATCAAACGGCAGTTTGTTCCTGCTGCGGTTTGATGATGGTGTGTGGAGTTGTCGGCTGACAGGTGATTCGCTGCAGCGCGTGCAGGAGATCACGAAACACGAAGTACTCAGCGAATCGACGGTGCTTCCTCGAAATTATTCGTGGGATGGCCAGACGCTGACGGTGGTCGACAGTGGAGCAAAGCGTGTTTCGTATGAGATCCCGCGTCGTCAATCGTATTCAGCCATGCCACCTGTCGTTGGCCAGCTTGGCAACAGTCAACGCATCGTCATTCGTGAGTTTTCCGGCTCGCTTGTCAGCCTCGCGGCAGACGGATCCGATCGACGGCTGCTGATCGAAAGGTCACCCTCGTCGCTCGGTGTTTGCATGACGGACCTGGACGGGGATGGCAGCAACGAGGTACTTGCTCCCGCAGAAAGTGAAAACGGCGTTGTTGAGATCGTTGCAGTCGATGCGGCCGGCAAACGAAAGCTTCAGATACCGTGTCCGACCGGCGCAACCGAGACGGCTCTCGGACCCACCGGCCGACTGGGTGTGCGGCCGGGGCGTTGGTTCGTGGTCCGCTACCAATTCGCATTTGAGAACACCCGTGTTGTGGCGTATGACGGGGCAAGTGGTGAGCCCATGTGGATGCGCGACTATTTGGGGCCTGAACGTATTCCGGCCACCAAATTCTTTCTGCACCTGCCGACAGCCGTTTATGATGTGGATGCCGATGGAAGC
This sequence comes from Planctomycetaceae bacterium, assembly GCA_039831615.1. Lineage (GTDB taxonomy): Bacteria > Planctomycetota > Planctomycetia > Planctomycetales > Planctomycetaceae > S139-18. The sequence goes on along the minus strand of JBDOMX010000648.1, from coordinate 48,714 downwards.
GATGACCTGATCGCGTCGTCAGAGAATTGGTACGAAGTGATCAGCGTTGTGGACAATCGGTCACTGACATCGAACACGGTGATTACGGCCGCCGTGCCCGGCCACTGGGGCGCATACGCGACGCCGATTCTTGCCGACATCATGGGTACTGGGACGCCGTTGGTGTTCCACAACAATGCTTATGCACTCACCCTGCTGACCAGGCTCGACGGCACACCCGTATGGCACTACGGGCTGACGCGGGATACGACGCATGCCAGCAAAGCCGGTCTGGCGGATCTGGACGGGGACGGAACGATCGAGATCGTCACCACCCGGAAAGATGGTCTGCTATGCGCGTTTGACGCCGGACCTCTCTACGAGAAATGCCAGAGTTGTCCTGTGGAGCAGACACTCACCGCCGCGAACCATGCAGGAAACGTCCGCTGGACGTTTCCTGTTCCCGCGCCGCTCAGTGATCTGGCAACTCTTGACATTGATGGAGACGGTCGGACCGAGCTCCTCTGCGGATCGGGCGACCACCATCTGTACGCGCTGCGGGCGACCGGTGGGAACTGCAACATCATGTGGGAATTCGACCTGGGGGCCAGCGTCGCGTCGCCCGTCATTGTTGATCTCGACGGAGATCAGAAGGCGGAGATTTTGGTGTCGACTTCGGATGGACTGCTGCACTGCCTCGGAGGAACGGTGGAGTAGGTGTCAGCTGCCGTTCGAATGACCTGTTCGCCGCTGGAGTGACGACGTTGTCCGTCGTTACCAGTTCGTGAATGACCCATCGCCCCGAGGGTGCGTGGGCCGCAGATCCGAAAATGACAGAGCGACCGGCGGCTGAATAACGGCCATCATGATTCGTGAACAGGGGACGCGGTCGCCTGCTGATACAGTCCGCTCCATGCGGCCGAACCGTCGTCCTCAACGCGTGTGAGATGCACTCCGGAGACAAAGGCGGGCAGGTCACCGCTGCTGA
>JBDOMX010000648.1:13844-47737 GCA_039831615.1 Planctomycetaceae bacterium | reverse complement strand
CACAATTGCTGGGCGTGTGTGAACCAGCTCTTCGCCCCGGACGGCCAGTCGAGCCTCAGCAACAATCCAGGATAGGGATACGGCTTGTCCTTCGCGTCAATTCGGTATTTCTCCACGGTGTCCCAATTCACAGTCACTCCAATCCCCGGTTGAGTCGGAATCTCGCATAGTCCATTTGAAACGATCCATGATTCAGTCACAAACTGATCGGCGTACATGTGATTACAGTGAATGGCAGGCCAGCGTGCGTGGGACAGCGCCGCCTGAAGATGCAGGCAGTACGTGGCAGCGAGGTTGGTACCCACCCACTGCAACCAGAACGGTTTGTTAAATTCGGCACACGTTCGCCCGCGACCGAGTGTATTGGTGACGCCTCCTTCCATCACAAAACCGTCACAGATATCGCGTCGAATCTGAGTTTCGAACGCAGGACGATCGATGTGATGTGCGATTGGAACGCTGAGGTGATTGCGCAGCGCACGATTGCCTTCGACATCTTCCTGTGCAATCGGACTCTCCCAGATAGCGACTTTTTCGAAGCGTTCCAGCCGTTTGCAGAGCGGTCGCACAATGGTGGGATCGAGTCCAAAGTCGTTGAAATCCATGTCGAGCCGAAAGTAGCCTGGCACGGCATCAGACAACCGAGCGACCTGATCTTCCAGATCGAACCACGGTCTTGCTTTGGTTTTGAAGGTCGTATATCCCTGTGCGGCCGCTTCGCGACATTCACTGATCCAGTCCTCGACCGGCATATCGATGGCCCACCAGCCGACATGAGCACGCGAGCGAATTTTTTTTCCGAGCAGTGCCCAGACGGGTGTTTCGAGCGATTTTCCGACGGCGTCGAACAGTGCCATCTGCAGGCCCGCTCCGAGTGAGTCATCCCACATCATTTGAGCGGGATGCTGACCATGTGCGCGTTCGACCGCTTCGTCAGTCACCTCTCCCCACGTGTAGTAAGGCATTGTCTCGCCGACTCCCACAATGCCATTGCTGAGCGTCACCTTGCACAATTCGAACAAAGACCAGTGTGGAATTTCACGGACCATGTTTCGCCAGGGGACTTCCTTCAATGGGAGGTCGACCCAGATGCGTTCAATCGATTCGATTTTCATTGGTGCTGACTTTCCGCTACCCTGGGCGAACCCTGGATCGGTGTTTGTCCAGGCAAACCATGACCACGCAGCATATCGGGATCACAATGGACGGCCAATTGAATCAGAGATCCGGTTGAGGACAAAGCGGGCCGGCATGCCCGTTTACGAACTGCCTGGCGGGAAGTGTCGTATGGCGGCTTCCCTGTATGTCCATGCCACCGGACGGGATTTCAGTGAAGTGACGGACAAAGCGCGAGACCTGATGTCTCAGGGATTTCGAGCCATTCGTCTGCAGGTCGAGATGCCAGGGCAGGCCACTTACGGTACGGAATCGGATCTGCAGATGCACGAAACAGTCGACGGCCCGCTCTCGCCGCACAACGTTTTCGAACCGCACGATTACGCGCGTCTGGCGCCCCGACTTTTCGAACACGCTTGCGGCCAGCTTGGTGACGAAGTCGAGTTGCTGCACGACATACACGATCTTTTCCTTTTCCGGACCATCCGTTCAATGGGGCGTGGCCCGCGATTCGAAGACGTGACGGGAGCGTCATCCGTCCGTGATAGTCTGTCCGGCAGGTTGTGGACCATCCATTCAACAGTAGCGGAGAACGTGACGATGGCGCGGATTGTAATTGCCGAGTGTAAACAGGAAGTTTCGACATTTAATCCGGTGCCGAGCCGGATCGACGACTTCCGCATCGCTCGGGGACCAGCGGTCCTCGATTACCACCGGAATGTTCGGGAAGAAGTCGGGGGAGCCCTGAGCGTATTTGATGCCTCTGACAGTGTGGAGCTCGTACCAACCTTTGCGGCGAGTGCCAATACGTCCGGCGGCGTTTTGGCGCAAGAGAGTTTTGATCGGCTGAGCAATGAGTTCCTGAGCAGTCTGGCAGATTCAGGTTCCGTTGATGCTGCATATTTTTCTTTGCATGGAGCGATGCAGGCGGAGAACGAGAACGACCCGGAAGGTTATCTGCTTCAGGAGGCACGCCGCATTCTTGGAGAGCAGATTCCGTTTGTTGTGTCGCTTGACATCCATGGAATTCTCACCGATCGCATGCTGGAACACAGTGACGCGATCGTCGCCTATCATACGTACCCTCACGTCGATTTTTTTGAAACCGGGGCACGAGCCGCAAATCTCCTGTTAAGCATTATGGCGGGACAGGCTCGTCCGGTGACAGCTCGTGTGAAGATTCCGGCACTTGCGCGCGGCGATGAAATGATTACGGAAACGGGTTCAATTTCTGAGTGCATCCAGTTGGCGAAAACCATCGAGGCCAGCGAATCGGGTTTGTCGGCCGGAGTGATGTGGGGGAATCCCTTCACCGATGTACCGGAACTGCGTACAAACAGCTTTGCCGTCACCAATGGCGATGAGGCCATTGCGACACAACATGCGATTAATCTTGCCAACCGCTTCTGGAACCATCACCAGAAGATGCAGGTGCCGCTGACCAGTCTGGACGAAGCCGTGCGACAGGCGGCAGAAGTCACCTCAGGAACGGTGGTGATGATGGATGCAGCCGACGCAACCAGTTCGGGAGCTTCCGGGGACAGCAACGCCATTGTGTGCGAGGCGGTGCGTCAGGGCTACCGTGGTCAACTGCTGGCGCCTGTTGTGGATCCTGCTGCAGTTCAACAGGCGATGGCCGCCGGTGTGGGAGCAACAATTCGAACCACCGTCGGCGGAACGCTTGATCCTGTCCGATACCAGCCTCTTGAACTGCAGGCGTGCGTTCGATCGGTGTCGGACGGCAGATTTCGGAGTGAGTCATTTGGCTGGCACTGGGATGCCGGCCACTCGGCTGTCCTGCAGTCCGACAACATCACACTACTGGTTGGCACCCACCCTGTCAGCCTGTTCGACCGCTCGTGGTTTTATGCCAATGGCCAGAACCCGCAGCACTTCGATATGGTTGTCGTTAAATCTCCGCACTGCGAGCCACATATGTTCGCAGACTGGTGCGCGAAGCTGATCAACGTGGATGCGCCGGGAGCAACCAGTGCGAATCTCAGAAGTCTGGGACACGTCACGTGCGGTCGTCCCATCTTTCCGCTCGATGAAGGCGTCGAATTCCGCCCTGTGGTCGACGTGTTTCGCAGGAAGTGAATTCGGAAGGGCAGTGTCCGGCTGCCATTTGATGTGACGGGCTGGGAAGTCAGGGGAATGATGTAGCCGGTGCGCGATCGGCAGGCGTTTGTTGTCAGTCGCTTTCCGGTACGCGTATTGTTCCGGCGGTGATGTCATGTCCGATCCGACTCGGTGGACCGCTCTCGTGCGGGTATTTTTCTGCCAGCCGCTGCAACGGACGGGACATATCCTGGGGCAGGGGACACGAGATAACGACTGACTCGTCGGTCACTGGATGGCAGAAGCTTAGTTCCGCTGCGTGAAGCATCAGGCGGGTCGTGTCGACGGTTTCACGGAAGAAGCGATTTTGCCGGCTGTCGCCGTGGGAGGTGTCGCCGATGACCGGGTGGTTAATCCCGTTCAGGTGCCGGCGAATCTGGTGGAACCGACCTGTTTGGGGTGTTGCCCGCACCAGGCTGCAGCGCGTTGTGGGGAAGCGGTCCGACTGAAACGGGATTTCGAACCGCTGTTCCGTTCGGAAGTCGGTGACTGCTTCCAGTGGTTCACGCTGCACGACTTCCGGCGAGATCAACGGACGATCAATACGGCCCGCATCCGGCGCATGACCTCGCACGAGTGCCAGATAAGTCTTGTTCACCTGTCGCTCGCGGAATAAGCGGGATGCTGCTGCCGCTGCTTCGGAACTCAGACCAAGCAGCACAATCCCCGATGTTGGACGATCGAGCCGATGGATAAGAAACACCGACTGCCGGAGCTGGTCGCGCAGGGTCTGTACGACCACGTCTCGAACGCTCCAGTCCATCGCGGTGCGATGCACAAACATGCCGGCGGGTTTGCTGATCGCTATGAAGTCGTTGTCAAGGTAAAGAACTCGCAGCGGGCCACTCATTAATTCATCCTGGGACAGACACACGGCTGCGTTGTCCCTGGTCATGTCATCGGCCGTACGTGTTATTCTTCATCTTCCCGAATTTGGGCGAACTTGATGCGACTGAGCAAAGGGACCATGGTCCCCTCAGCAGTCACTTTTCCGGAGCAGGCACTGATCGCACTGATCACGTATCTGTAATCCAGGCCGAAATCCGGATCGAGTTCCACTTCCTGCATATCCGCACCATTCTCTGCATCAGCCGGACCTACATTCTGCAACGCAGTGACGACAGCGTGAACTTCGTCGTTAAGTTTGCGGAATGCCTCCGGGCCTGTGCCGAAATCGTCATCGTTAAACTGCAGGCTGCGCAGTTCGCCGGTTTGATCGGCCATCAGACGCACTTTGAGTGGTGGCAGATCGGCATCGACAACAGGCGCTTCCGTCGGTCGGCCGAGTGGCATATTGATGTTGAAGTCACCTTCCGGCGCGATGATCTTCAGCGTCAGCATAAAAAAGATCAGCAGCTGAAAGACGACATCGATCATCGGTGTCATCTGCGACACGATCCTGTCTGCAGTTGGATGTCTGTTACGTATTTTCATGGGACAGAACGGGCGACGATCGGCGAACCGAAGGTCAGTATCAGAAGGGTCACTCGGACTTTTTTGCTCGCAGTGCAAAACGCTGAAAGCCTTCAGTGCTCTGCGGGCTGGCACGAACTTCCTGACATTTCCGGATCAGTGACTGGACCAGACCGGCCGATACGTCACCGTCAGAGCGAATTTCTACTGTGACTTCTGCCAGATCCACGTCGAGAGCTTCGTAGAACTGAGCTTCCTGGCGAAGTCGAGCCATACTGTCTTCCACGAACACCTCGTCTGCTCCGAAAAACAATCGCGGTTTCGGGTTCGTGACAGCGCCAGTGTCTTTGTCACGAACGAACCCCAAATTAAGCGTGAACGAGTTTTCCAGCTTCACTTCCGGCGGACGCGCCAGTTGATCTTTGGGCAGATGAACGCGTTCGTCAGCCTGGTTCTGTTCGAAATTCGTGATGACCATAAAGAACGCGATCAGCTGAAACACGACATCGATCATCGGTGTCATATCCACGTCTTGTACATTGGATCCTGAGGACCGGATTTTCATGGCAGCGCCTTCGGCGGTCGCAGTTCGGATTATCTGGAATGAAGGAGATCGCCTAAGTACTGATGCTCGTGCCCTTTTGTTTGCCAACGAGCGAAAAGCGACTCATCAGTCCTTCGCTGACCATACCGATTTCCAGAACCAGTCGCTGAATCCGGTTTCGTAAAATGCTGTAGAAAACCATCGCCGGGACGGCGATGCCGAGGCCGATCAGCGTGGTGAACAGTGCTGTTGAGATACCACCTGCCAGTTCACTTGGCTTAGGCTGAGTGACGCTCATACGGATCGTTTCAAAACTGTCGATCATTCCCTGAACCGTTCCCATCAGACCGAGCATCGGCGCGACGGTTCCGATCAGCGCGAGGTAACTCAGCCGATGTTCGAGCGCCATGTTTTCGTCCTCACCGGCTTCCTGCATGCCTTCCATCGCTTCAGGATATCCGCGACTCAGTCGCCCCATCCCGGCTGCCAGAACACGTGCCACAAAGGAGTCGTCATTGCGGGCCAGATCGTAGGCACCCTGAAAGTCTTTGCCATTGAGCTTGCCTTCGAAGTCTTCGACGAATTCATTTGGCAGCAGGACGTCGCGCCGTACCTGCATCAGGTTCATCATGATGAGTGCTACCATCACGAATGAAAGACCGGAGAAAACAAACATCCAGAACAGGCCCAATGCGTCGACCATCCAGGTCAGGAAGTTCTGGCTGGTGTCCGGTTGTTCTGCGGCGTCGTCTGTCGCAGCGGCATCATTTTGTTCACCTTCCTGCTGAGCGATCGCCGTCGAGTTCGGGCCGGTGAGGGGCAGAATCACGAGCCACGCTGTGAGCATCAGCATCAGGAATCCCCAGGCAGTTACCCTGGGGCGGGAATTCTCAGGCGAAGACAGACTCAACATTCTCTGGTCGCTCCACAATCTGCGATCCTGCGATCGGATCATCTACAGGGCAGTCAATGTTTCGTGAATGATTTGCTTCAGCAGGGCTGGTCATGCAGCGGGTCCCGTGGCGTATGACGGAGAATCAGCAGCCTCACCAGTCCCGTTGGATTGAGACGCACTCTAGTACACGACCGTTGGTCCGTCACCCGTAAACAGGGGCTGTTCAGGTAAGGCGGGAAAACAAGGAACGGGAGCCATTCCGGGCTGGACTGTCATATCGGCCAGGGCAACGTGACCGCTGATGTGGACTGTACGATCGTTACGGTTGCCGGAGAAGTTATTCGCTGATGGCTGACTGGTCGCCGGGTTCCGGAGCCCATTTGCTGTTGGGATACTGAGTCAGCAATCGGGATTGAGCATCACGACCACGGTCCGGATGTCCTGCAGCCTGCCATAATGGGCCGAGTTGATGCAGTGCCTCCGCATGTTCTGCTGTTGACTGGGCATACAGAATGTCGACATGGAGATACGCCAGGAGGGCGGCTCGTGGTTGATTGGCGTCGCGGTAGCAGTCGCCGATTTTGTTCCACGCTCTGGCGAGCGTTTGCTGTTGCTCATCGGGAACTTCCGCGACGAGGGATTTGAGTTCCGCTAAGGACTGCTGGAATTCATTGACCTTCCACAGACACTCCGCTCGACCAAGTCGGCTGTCGTAGTGCGTGCTCAATGCCGCCGGATTGTCCTGACTTTCCTGGACGACTTTATCGAAAATCTGAGTGGCCTGCTCGAGTTTGCCTTCGTCCAGCAGGGTGTGTCCAAGGAGAACGCCGGCCCGCATGGCGAAACCATCGACTCCGCAACCGCGAAGCTGCTCCAGCAATCGGACGGCCGCAGGGGCATCAGTTCCAGCCAGCAACTCTGCCTGCAGCAGCATCGATTCGAGAGTTCGGTAGCCGTCACTGTTTTCCTGAAGAAACCCCTGCAGTGATTGAAGGGCTGTCGGAGCAGCGACCGGGTCGGCGAGGGCAAGTCGAGCCTGACAGCGGACGATGAGGAAGTCAATTTCAACCGGAATTCGACTGTCGCTGCCCTGGTAATCAGACCGCACTTCCTGCAACTGCTGGATTGCTGCCGTGTAGCTTCCGCTCCGTTCATTGCTCCGCGCCGTCTGAAGGGGCGGGGGTTCGCGGTCAAAACGGATATCGCGAATGTCGTCCGTGGAAATCATCTCCGTCCTGTCGTTGGACTGCCTGATCACGACATGTGTTTTGGAAAGCGATTCGAATTTGCCACGAATGTTGGCGCCGTCACTTGCGCGAGTCACGATGTCGGCGCCGAATGTCGATGCGGTTGTGATCGAAACGAAGATTGTCAGTAGTCGGACAGTCGAAACCTGCCGTGGGGATCGTTTCATCGCGGGCACTCACTGAACTCAAAAAAGAATCAAATCGATCTGAAATCGTGATGACGGTTCCTGTCACGGCCAGGGCGTTCTGCGAGAGGCAAACGTTTCTGGCGGTCGACTATTCGTGCGCTGGTGGTTGGGGACGTTTTTTCCTGCGAGGTTTTGCCGCCTCGCTTGATTCGGAGTGGGAAACCGGTTTTCGCGGCGGACGCCGCTTCTTCTCATCGGTGTTTGCGGCTGCGGCCCGGGACTGTGATTTGGGTCGGCCGACAGCAGTGCCTTTGCGGGAGCTGCGCGGAGGATTCTGCAGGGGACCGGTGGGGCTCGAAGTTCCACCGGGCATCTGGAAACTGGTCGGCTGGGTGACGTAGTTCTTTCGAGTTCGCTCTTTGGGACGTCGCATGGCAAGATAGCTGACGACTGCGGTCACCACGCCCATCAACATGATTCCCAGGACAAGGTACACCGTGTCTGGCCGACCCTTGTCTGATGGATTCTGTTGAGCCGAAGCTGATTTGGGCACAGCATCGGAGTCACCGGTGTTCGCAGGAGGAGGTTGGTCAGCGGGACTGTCGTCGGCACGATCCGGAACTGGCGCGATTGCCTCGTCCGATCGAAACATGGCGAGTGCCGGTCGACCCAACTCTGCCTGCACGTCCTGGAAAAGTCCATCAAAACGCAACCGCCATTCGTCATCCAGGTCATTGAATGCTTTGGAAATTGATGTCAATTCCCGAGCGGCAGCTTCGAGCTGTTTTTGTCCGGCGTCCGGGGATACTCGAGCGTATCTCAGGCGACTGTGTGAAAGTTCGTATCGTGCTTCCAGCAGGAGAGGTTTTAAATTCGACCAGTTCTCCTGCTGTCGTGATCTCTGTAGCCTCCGCGCGAGAGCCGCCCAGCCCCAAATGGTCTTTGGGCGATTGTTCGTGGTGACACCACGAATGGAATCCAGCAGTCGTTCGGGCTCGCCGTGCTCTCCCCAGTCAGCAAGGACGTGGGCGGCTTCCAGCTGCACGGATACGGAGGCTGAATTGCCAGTCAGCACGTCCGTCGCGAGGTCAACGGCTGGTTGAAACTTCTCTTGCTGCCGGTAGATGCGGATCAGTCGCAGCTTGACGGCGGTTGTCACGTCGTCGTCGAGGTCGGAATCGAGCAGGAGTTCATAGGTTTCCGCGGCTCTTTTAAACGATAGTGCTGATTCATCAGTGTCTTTGGTGCCACGTGCCAGACCAGCGTACGATTCTGCAATCCACAGCAACGCCCCGGAATCTGCGGAGTCGCGTGATTGGTAGATCTGACCAAGAAACTGTTCGAATGACGTTCGAACCTGCTGCAGCCGGTCAAGCTGCCCTGAAGCTTCCAGACGCGCCAGTTCCTGCTGCAGTTCTCGGCCCAGCTGTGTGTAAATCGTCGTGGTATCGGATTCACCGAGCGTCTGGAGTTGTTTCATCATTTGCAAAGCGTCATCGATTTGTTGGGTCCCGACATATGCTCGCAACAGGGTGCGGTAACAGAGTCCGGCGAACGCAGCTCGCTTAACGCCGCTTTCGGGACGCTCTCCATTCGATTCAACGGCGCTGAGCACTGTGGGACTGCCATGGGCCAGCCTCTGAACTGTTTCAGCGAAATCGCCGTCCGTATTCAACAGGCCGCTGAGAGATACCTCGGCTCGCACAATGTCGTCGCTGAGACTGTTAACAGGTTGTGCAGCCCGGCTGAGCTCAATTCCGTCCGCAAGTAACGTTCTGGCACGCTGTTTCCAGTCTTCCAGTTTGGCAGGATCGGTCGCACGCTGGTTGTCGGTCGTTCGACTGCTGCTGGCCTGCGCCCACGCGAGCCACCATGCCTGACCGGCTTCCATGCGGGCTGCTGCGTGGTCCGGATCTTCCGGAGGAACCTGCAGGAAGGCAGCAGCCGCCTGCTGTGGTTCATTGAGATCCAAATGAATGTGTCCCAGCCGCATCCGTGCAGCGGTCGCTGGACGTGAATCCGGGAATGTCCGGACCACTTCTTCGCAGACTTCGCGAACCAGTGTCTGTTCGAACGACCGGTCGTCTTCCGGGGCCGCCGACCAGAGCTGTACCGCGGCCGAGATTGCCATTTCCGAAGCGTCTGCCGCTGTTTCTCCGATGATCTCGCGTCGACCCCGCATCACGTGGCGCGCCAGCACGAACGCGTCGTAACTTTTGCGTTGTTGCAGGAACACATAGCTCAGCAAATATCTGGCTTGAGCGACCGCCGATCTGTCTGAATCAGGCTGGCGCAGTTTGAGTGCCAGCTGGAACATGCGTCCTGCTTCCGACTCCAGGAGTTCAAGCTGCTGAGTTGCCTCTGTTTGCGCTGCGTCACTTTCCGCCAGTTCCACGAAATCACGAGCTTCCTGCAATCGTCCGATGATCTCCCGGCCCCGATCAAACGCCTCTTCAAATTTCCTTGGTTCGCGGCGATCCTGGCCCAGTTCGTCGCGGAGTCGGCTGGCTGCCGCTCGAGCGGATTCACGCATGGGGCTGAACCCGGTACTCACGATTTCCAGATCTGTCAGCGCCTGCCTGAGGCGCAGCTGGCTTTGTTCGTCGGACAGTTGATCGTCGCGAGCCAGAGCCTCGGAGGCGACGGCTTTTTCATACAGAATGCCAAGTCCGGCTTCTGTGTTGCGAGCCGTGTGATTTTGATCGAGCCAGCGGGTGGCTTCGGTCACTACGTTCTGAAATTCCTGTCTGGATTCATGATTGAGACAGATGAGGCGATAGTGCTGCGCGGTGCGGCTGAGTCGCACCGTGAGCGCATCCTGTGCGGGCTGGTTTCGAACCTCGTCGAAATAACCCAGCGCCTGACTGATGTCACCCAGCTCCTGAAGGCATTTACCCATCATTAATTTCGCATGCAGGCCTGCCCCTTTGCGATTGAAGGTGTGGATCTCTTCAAACTGCTGCGAGGCCTGTCTCAGCAGGTCAGATCGACGTTCGCTGTCCGGGTCAAACGTGAGGGCCTCTTCGTAAATGCATTTGACGAAACTCAGCCAGGCCTGTTGAAAACGCACTTCGGTCTGCTGACGAAGTCGATAGCCCACTTCGTCTTCTTCCACTGTGACGAATGGCAGGTCCGCCAGTTGCGCTTTGTACAGATCTCGAGCCATCGCAAATGACTGTTTTGCGCGCTCAAGGATCTGCCGTCCGGCGTTTGCCGATCCCTCGCGTTGAGCCAGGTCGGCAGGCGATTCGCGTCTTCCTGAGTTCCGGCGGGCTCGATCCAGCAGGAGGAGGCCCCGTTGAGCGTGCGCAAATGGTGCCCGCGAATGCTGCGGATGTTCCCGCAGAAACGTTTCGAAAGCAGCGAGTCCCCGCTCGCTGAGTTGTTCGCGATCAGCGGGTCGACGAGCAGCCCCCCTGCGGCCCATCCAAATGATGGCTCGCTCCAGGTTCAGTGTTGTCCGAATGTCGTCGGCCGTGGTGGTATCATTGGCCAGCACATCCAGGTATTCGAGCGCCGTCTCGAAATAGCTGCGATCTCGCAGTCCCTGAAGAAAGGCCTCATGCGGACTGGACGCGAAACAGAGTGCCGGCAGGGTGCTGCTGATGATGACCAACACCGGTCTGAAGATCTGCGATCCAAATGGAGTCATCCGGCCAGCCGCTTCCAGAGCTTTGTGTTGTCGTGCATCGCCTGCACAATATCTTTCGGAACTTTACCGTCTTCGAGCAGCGTCCAGCCGGTGAATGAGCTGGTGTCGACTTGCTTCAGGCGCGCGAAGAGATCTTTCCAGGGGTACTGGTCGCTTCGCAGGTCGTGAATATGAACGGTCGCCATGCGGTCCCGCACGAGTGCAAAGTTGTGCTCGAATCCTTCGCCATTCATGTCAGTTGGATTGCAGTTCCAACAGACAGCAACGGACGGATGATCGGCCACATCCATGATGGCTTTCATCACGGGAAGCTCGCTGGTGCCTTGACCGTGCACTTCGACTCGAATCTGTTGATTCAGGTCCTCGGCCATCCTGCCGACTTCGTTGAGCGATCGGCCGATTTGATCGATCGTCTTCTCGACCGGGACATCCGCCGGCAGCCTGTTGGGGCGAACCTTGACACCCGTGCTGCCGACGTCATGACTCAGCTGAAGAAAATCGCGGGTTTCTTTGAGATTCCGTTTGAGTTCTGCCGGGTCACTGGCATGGTACTCGCAGGCGCTCCCCAGGCCCATGAGTTCCACGGGGCTGTCATCGAAACTGCTGCGGACTTCGGCACGTTGTTGCCTGTTCAGTGATATCTCAACCCCGTGTGCGTGGGTGCTGCGCAATTCGACTCCACTGAACCCCGTACGGGCACAGTTCGTGATCACGGTGGGAAGGTCCCAGTCCCTGCCCCAGTTGTAGGTCACGAGTCCCAAACGGAGTTCGACCGCAGGAGCCGCCTGACCGGCCGCGATGGCGCCTGCGGACCGGCCCAGTAAGAGAGCGCCCGCCGCAGCCAATGCGTCGCGTCGACTGTGTTTCGTCATGATGGATTCATTCAGCAAAGTTTGCTCATCGGATTGGTTTGGAATCAGTCTACTGCGATCCTTCCGAATTGTGGTGGATTGATCAGCGTAAGTCCCGCAATTGTCCACGGAAAATCGAGCTTTCGCCCTGTCATGGACGGCAGATTCAGCCACACGGAGTGCGCCGGCCGGCGACGATTTCCTGCCGAAGTGATCGGCAAAACGAAATCGCAAATACGCCCACGCCGGCGATCGGCAGGAACAAATTGACACAATGCCAGCGATAACAGTTAGCAGCTTATCACGTTGATTCGCAGCCGCGAGGAAGGGCTGGAGCCCATCATGCATGGCTCACGCGAGCCGGAACCCGCCACGATTTTTTGAAAACTGCTCTAGTCGTCCGGAGTGTCCACCGAATCCAAACTGGTGATAATACCGGACATTGTCAGAACCCGGTCAGTGGCTGAGAGACGGCCGTTTCTTGTCCATTCTTCAGCCTCTGTCCGTTGCCCGGAACGGCCCAGCCATGCGGCGGCCGTCCACAGGGAATTCTCGCGGCAAACGACGTTCTTCATGGCGGCCGCTGCGTCGAGGATCTTTAGTTCCGCCTGATTCGCCCGCGACTCAGCAATCCTGCGTTGAAGGCATGATTGCAGGCCTGGAAGCGACAGAGTGGACTCAAACGACTTAAGTAGCGTGGTGTCATAGTTCTGTCGTGAGGCCTGCACGGTGGCCAGCCAGATCGTTGCCAGCGCGTCTTCCTGCTGCGCTTTCGTTCGCTGGCCTCGTGGAATGACGACGGCTGTGACATCAGTCAGTGCAGGAACACTGCCTCCGGCCAGAATCGCTTCCCCTGCGACCAGCTGGCACAACGGATCCAGCTTCAATTCTTCTGCCAGTGGCTTGCTTTGCTCCAACGCCAGATTGAGACTTTTTCCCCCGTCCCGTTCAACAACGCCGCACAGCATCCGGATCAGCAACAGTCGCCGTTCCTCAGCCGCCGCTGCCAGCCAGTCAAGGCCTCGGCGATACTTGCTGAAGTCAGGAGAAATGTTGGCAGTGTCGGGTTTCCCGAGATGATTGCGGAGTCGCTCACGAATAGAGGCTGCAGACTGATCCAGCTCCAGAGACGCCTCGCGGACCAGGGCGGTCGGGGGGAGAGTGGTCCTCAGACTGTCGTACATCCCGATGATGGCTGCGGCTGCGATTTCAGTTTTTGTTCTCGCCGCCGCACTTCGTGCCAATTCCATAAACAGGCGTGCATTGTCATGGTCAACAGCGAGGTCCGGTCGGCGGTTCGAAAGGACAGTTGTCAGTGGCAACATTTCACTCAACGCGGTGATTTCGGCTGTTGGCAGACTGGCGACCGCGGTCTGCAGGAGATCATCTGAAGACTCCGCCAGCACCGCCTCGACCCGCCGCTGAACTGGCCCTGTGTGCGCTGCCGCCTCTTGCACACGCTCGATGACGCTCGACGGTGCCGTCGAGCGGACGGCCTGTCGGGAAATCTCTGCGAACAGGTCGCTTTGAACAGGCAAATCATTCCAGAGTTCTGCCCAGGAGATCGCTGGCTCCCACTGCTTTTGCAGTGCCAGTTCCACTGCGATTGCGGTGGCAACCGGGTTTGTCCAGATGAGCTGAGCGATGGGTGAACCCGACTGTTGTTCCGCTTCAGCCGCAGAGACGGTAATGGCTGCCCAGACGCCGCGATGGAGGCGATCCACCTGCAACCGCACCGAATCGTCGATCTTCAGGCGTTCTGTCAGCTCCTGAGCTTGCTGCAGCTCCTGACGCTGAACCAGAATAGCCCCCCATTTGACAGCAGCTTCAATGGCCAGCAGACCGGACGGCGGGATCGTCTCGGCGTCTGGTTTCATCCGCGAATACAAGTCATCCGCGGTGGCCTGGTCCTTCAATGCAACGGCCTTCCAGAAGTTTCTGGCCAGTGGTGAGATTCTGTAATAATCGCTGACGAGTTTTCGTTGACGCGATACGACCAACAGCTGATCAAATTCCTGTCGGGCCCGCTCTTCATCACCCAGTCGCAGGAACGCGTCGCCGGTCAGGCGTCGGCACAGGGCTTTGTCGCGATTCAAGCTCATTTGAGCCGACTGAATCATCTGATTTGCCAGACGGGAGATGATGACTCGTTTGTCGAGGGTTTCACCAGCGGTGGGCGGGGTCTTTTCCCGGGACGTCTGTTCGACGTCCTCATCGACGGTTTCGACCAATGGAATCCCAATGGGATTGTTGAACTTGTCGTCGTCGGGTTCGCGGTCGAGGTAAAACTTCAGTGCCAGACCGGCCAGCAACAGCACACCTCCTAAAATGGCATACATGGCCGTCGGACTGCGAGGTCTGGCCGGGCGTGCCAGTTGCTCTTCCTGCTGGGCAACCTGATCACTCATGCGCCCCGGTGAAGCAGGTGTTTTTGTCGTATGGGGGTCCGGTGCAGTGAACAGCGGCACCATGCAGGTCGAATTCGAGCACTTGACCTGCCTGCCGATCGCTGTGCGGGGCACGTATCCACGCGTGTCACACATCGGACAGATCACCCGCACGGGACGCGATTTCGTGCGTTTTGGGGAACAGGCAATCGCGCGCCGAGCCTGAGGTGACGAAGCAATGTCAAAGGGGTCTTGTTCTTTTTCTTTTGCGCCAGCTGGTGCTGCTTTTTCAATTGCTCCCTGTTGTGGTTTCCTGACAGGCGTTTTCTTCGTTTTGACGGGCGCGGGTTTGCGGGTTGCGTCCGGGCCCGAACTTCCGTCCATCGCGGCGCCGCAGAATGGGCACGATACAGGTTCATCGTCCAGAACCGATTGACCGCAGGAAGGACATGTGGGCAGATCCATAGTTGACCTTTATCGTGTGGGCGCGGAGCCACGCATCCTGGTGCGCGTTGGACATCTCTTCAAGGAGCAGGAAACGTAAAATGCGGCGGGAGTTCCGTCATTGTGACAGGATTCGCAGGATCGAAAGGGCGTGCCGCATCTTCTGTTTTGGGGGTTGCCATGAAAAAAGGGGAGAACGCTGTGCGTTCTCCCCTGTCTGGTCAACCTGAGCCGTCGAATGTGCCGCCGATCAGTCCTGGTAGTCGACTTCGATGTAGCCCTTCTTCACCCGGACGTCGACTTCGTATTCGCCATAGTCGTACTTAATTCGGTTTCCATTTCTGCTGACTTTTACTCGCTCGCAGGCACATGGAGGGACACAGATCCTGATGGAAACACATTTCGGGCCGCAGCAGTTGCAAGCGTCCCTGCATGCACAGGGATCCTTGACCTGGATGATTTTTGTGACAGCACACGGTGCCATTTCGTCGTAATCTTTGTATTTCACCCGGTTGAACAGTTCGATGGCAACGCCGTTGCCGTAGCCGGGAACTGCCGGCACCGGCTGCAAATTGTGATGATTCAGTCCAAATGCCGTTCCGCCGATCGTCAGCGTCAGGCACATTGCCAGTACGTTCTTCATGATTCGTTTCCTTTCGTGGTGGTTTTGCTGTGGTGTCTGCGAGTTGATCGAGACGTTCTTGATGTTCTGTGAAGCGTTCGCGTAAAAACGGCGACGTTGCATTGCTGATACTCTTTCCCGCAACGGGACGATCGTCAAGGAGTCTATTCTGTTCGGACAGCCTTCGGGCTCACCAGGAGACACTTACAGTGACCTGGGGAAATCTGTCGATCACACCGACTTGTGAGCCTTGGAAGGAGGTATAGGTAATTGTGGCATTCCTGCCAACAGAGTCAATATCTGAGAGGTGGCAAGTCCGGAGTGTCGCGATTATTCAACAAGTTGAGGTGTTTATGGCGATGTGGTAGGTGCCGTGTCTCCCTGGAATGCCCCCAGTTCCGACGACAACAACGCCCTGGATCTCTGTCAATAAACGTTGATCTTGGTGAGAATCCGCGAATCGCCTACGATCGGATTGTGATATCCATGGGTGATCCAGATTTAGCCAGGACGGCGCTGGTTCGTTGCCCGACTCCTCCGCTGTCTGACCTTCATCCTGGACCACAGTTGAAATGGACTTCAACGTACGGCCAGTTGGAAAAGTTTGTGCATCCTCTGGAAAGGAACTGGCTGCCGGAGAGCTTTGCTGGTCGGTCCTTGTCGAGCAGGACGGCCGAGTTGTGCGTCTGGATTACAGCAACGCGTCCTGGTCCGGGCCCCCGGATGGCAACATTGCGTATTGGCAGAACCTCGTGCCGGACCGAACATCTGGCGCAGCCCCGAAACTGGATACCGACTCTCTGTTCGAATACTTCGTACAATTGTATGAGTCTCCAAATAAGGTGGAGCAGGACTATCAATATGTGCTGGCTCTCCTGCTGATGCGCAAGCGACGTCTGCTGCTCGAGGAATCAATCATGGTGGACGATCAGGAGGCCATGCGTCTGATTGGAACGAGTGGCGAAGGACCGTTTGAAATTTTGGAACGTGACTTCTCCGAAAGCCGAATCATGGAATTACAGGATCAGTTGTTTTCGGGGTCGGCGGGCGAGCGCGGGTCGACAGTCGCCTGAGCGAGAATTGACCTCGTCGGTGAGATCAAGGATGATCAAAAACACAACAACCCTCGCGATGACACTGTTGTTGTCAGGATGTCATATTGCACCGTGGTCTCATCGCAATGCGAAGCCGACCGGCCCACCGTTGCCCATGAACGTTTCGTGCGATGAACTGGTCGATCACCTGAATCAGCAGTCCGGTGATCTGAAAGCATGGCAATGCACCGATGTAAAAGTCGCTGCCAGCTTCCCGGGTATTCCCTACGTTCGAATGAAGGGAAATATCGCCTGTGAGTATCCCAATCGTTTTCATCTCACCGCGACCAATCCCATCGCTTCCGCCGATATGGGAGCAAATTCTGAGCAGTGCTGGTTTCAAAGTACCCCCGGACATCATGGCGTCATCTCGTGGCGGCACGAAGATTCGCACCTCTTGCAGGGATTCGCGTCTCAGGTGCCGTACATCGATCCTGACTGGCTGATGCTTGTTCTTGGTGTCAAGCAGCTGGATTCGAACGACTATGTGCTGGAACCAGCCTCCGATCCTCGCAACAACGAGCTGCGGCTGAGCTCGGTCAGGCGGGCAACCGGTCATGCTGCTCACCGCTACGTGATCAAGGTCGACCGGCAATCACGTGTCGTGCGCGAACACATTGCTTTCGACAGGAATGGAGCGGCGATTGTGAGGGCTGAGCTGAGCAGCCACCGGGACTACGATGGTCATTTGCTGCCGCAAAAGGTTCGACTGGAACTTCCGGGCAACGATACGACACTGACCTTGTCATTTTCGAGGATTGACACCAATCCATCGCTCGATACCGCTCTTTGGATCGTGCCAAGTGTTCCAGGTGGCGACAACGTCGATCTGGGCTCGCTGATTTCCGGCGTACGACAAGCGGGTGGGCAGCGACCCCAGTCCGAGCGGCCCGCAGAACGCACCGATTCGATGGGTGCACCACAGTTTCAGCAGTTTGGGAGAGAACCTCCGCCTGCAGCCATCGAACCTGAATGGGCAGTGGATCGTGGTCCGACCGAACCGCGGTGGGCGACGTCGCTGGATTCGGCGTCGCCGTTTGGGCACAAGGGCACAGAAGTCCCGCAGCAGCGCAGATTCCTCGGGCTGTTTCCAGTGCCTCGATTGTTCAGACGCTGAGCAAAACTGAGTCCGTCGTGCAGCTGACGAACTGTGTTCGCTGGCCTGGCCGAATCCGGGTGGTTCCGTGGCTGTTCATGAACTCAAACGCACCCGTTTTTGATTCGCCTCAGCGGTGGGTATCACTCCGGTTTTTTCTTCTTCGTAGAACCCCGCTTGAGTTTTCCGTTTTGCAGTTCTTCCACGACTTTCGCCAGCACGGCGGGATCTTCTGAATCCATCACGTGGTCCACCCGCGTCTGCGGCAGTTCCATGCGATCCAGAATGTCTTTGGCCCTCAGCCAAAGTTTTGGTTTTTGCTTTTCGGTGGCCAGATACAGGCTCGTGACCAGCTCACTGAGTTTCTGGTCATCGATCAGATCACGGTTGTCGTAGAACCGTTTGATGACCTTTTGCTGGTATCTGGAATAGTCTCGTGCTGCCATGGCTGATGAAATCCGAAACGATCCTGAATGGTCCCTCTGTGAACGTCGTTCTGCGACAGCCATCTGTCCGGCTGAGAACGACTGCCACGCACTTCCTGACTGCAGAATAATAACAGTTGGCCTATCGTGCTGTGAGCACAGCGCGTGTGTATTCACGATTGAGTCTGGCGATGTTACTGACGGAGATTTCGGCGGGACAGGCGGCTTCGCATTCGGAGGTATTCGTACAGGATCCGAATCCTTCTTTGTCCATCTGAGCCACCATGTCGAGTACCCGATCGGTCCGTTCGGCTTTGCCTTGCGGCAACAGGGCGAGCTGTGAGACTTTGGCCGACACAAACAGCATCGCTGAGGCATTCTTGCACGCCGCCACGCAGGCTCCACAGCCAATGCATGCGGCCGCGTCCATGGCGACTTCCTGAGTCGAACCGGGAACCGGGATGGCGTTGCCGTCGGGCGCGTTGCCCGCATTAACGGAAACATAGCCGCCGGACTGGATGATGCGGTCAAAGGACGACCGGTCGACGACCAGATCGCGTACCACCGGAAACGCAGAGGCTCGCCAGGGTTCGATTCTTACCGTATCTCCATTTTTGAAGCGTCGCATGTGCAGCTGGCAGGTGGTGGTGGCCAGATCAGGGCCGTGCGCCTTGCCGTTGATCATAAGACTGCACGTGCCACAAATTCCTTCGCGGCAGTCGTGATCAAATTCGACGGGCTCTTCACCGGTTTCAATCAGCTGTTCGTTGAGCACGTCCAGCATTTCCAGAAACGACATGTGGGGACTTACGCCGTTTAGCTGATAGTCTCGGAATTCTCCGCGATCGTCCGGGCCATTCTGCCTCCAGATGCGAAGAGTCAGATCGAGTTGCTCATCGCTCATTACTTATAACTCCTCGTTGACGGCGGAACGTGGTCGAATGACAGTGGTTCCCTGTGCAATGTCGGTTCCTCGCCGGTGCCATGGTATTCCCAGGCTGCCACGTGCATGAAGTCTTCGTCGTTCCGTCGGGCTTCGCCGTCGTCGGTCTGGTGTTCTTCGCGGAAATGGCCTCCACAGGATTCTTCGCGTTCCAAAGCATCGGTTGCCAGCAATTCGCCAAACTCAAGGAAGTCAGCAACTCGACCGGCCTTCTCCAGGCTCTGGTTGAGTGAGTTGCCACTGCCGAGGACGCGAACGTCGGTCCAGAACTGATCACGTAGTTCGCGGATTTCGCCGACCGCTGTTTCAAGTCCGTCCCGGTTGCGTGCCATGCCACACTTGTCCCACATGATTCTGCCAAGTGCGCGGTGGAAACTGTCGACTGAGCGCGTCCCGCGGACCGACATGAGCTGATCGATTCGGCTTTCCGCAGCGACGAGTGCTTCACGGCAGGCAGGATGATCCTCAGGGATTGCCGGCAGGTCGCTCGTTGCCAGGTGGTCGCCGATTGTGTACGGGATCACGAAATAGCCGTCTGACAGTCCCTGCATCAGAGCACTGGCACCCAGTCGGTTGGCCCCGTGATCTGAGAAGTTGGCTTCGCCCAGTACGAACAGGCCCGGCAAATTGCTCATCAGGTTGTAGTCGACCCACAGTCCTCCCATTGTATAGTGAACGGCAGGATAGATTCTCATCGGTACCTCATACGGATTCTCCGCCGTAATCTTGTGGTACATGTGAAACAGATTGCCGTACTTTTTGCGGACAGTATCTTCGCCGTCGCGACTGATGGCATCTTTGAAGTCGAGATAAACAGACAACTGGGTTTCACCCACTCCGTAACCCGCGTCGCAGCGTTCCTTGGATGCTCGTGAGGCGACGTCGCGTGGCACCAGATTGCCAAAGGACGGATATCGACGCTCCAGATAGTAGTCCCGTTCTGCTTCCGGGATCTCTGAGGCCCTTCGTGGATCACCGGCCGTTTTCGGTACCCACACCCGGCCGTCGTTTCTCAGGCTTTCACTCATCAACGTCAACTTGGACTGATAGTCGCCGCTGACAGGGATGCAGGTCGGATGAATCTGTGTGTAACAGGGATTGGCAAAATAAGCACCTCGTTTGTGGCACCGCCAGGCGGCCGTCACGTTGCAGCCTTTGGCATTCGTCGACAGATAGAATACGTTTCCGTAACCACCGGTACAGAGGACCACCGCGTCCGCCGTGTGGGATTCCAGCTGACCGGTTGTCAGATTGCGGACAACAATTCCTCGAGCCACACCATCGACGATAATCAATTCAAGCATTTCGCGTCGGGCAAAGATGTCAACCTTGCCGAGTTGTGCCTGTCGCATCAGCGACTGGTAAGCTCCCAGCAACAGCTGCTGCCCGGTTTGTCCACGGCAGTAGAACGTGCGAGACACCTGCGCCCCGCCGAATGAACGGTTGGCGAGTGTCCCGCCGTATTCACGGGCAAAGGGAACTCCCTGGGCAACACACTGGTCGATGATGTTATTGCTGATTTGTGCCAGGCGATGGACGTTGGCTTCGCGGGAGCGATAGTCGCCGCCCTTGACGGTGTCGTAGAACAACCGCCAGACGCTGTCGCCGTCGTTGGGATAGTTCTTGGCAGCATTGATTCCACCCTGAGCTGCGATACTGTGAGCTCGACGTGGGCTGTCCTGAATGCAGAATGATTTAACGTGGTAGCCCAATTCGCCCAGGGAAGCTGCTGCCGCACCTCCGGCCAGTCCCGTGCCGACGACGATCACGCTGAATTTGCGCTTATTAGCGGGATTCACCAACTTCATATTGAAGCGGTGTTTGTCCCACTTTTGTTCGATAGGGCCATCGGGCACCCTGGAATTGAGTGTTTCGCTTGCCACGCGAGCCATCAGGTCGACCTTCGGCGTAAAGAATGAATTTGATTCACAGGATAGATCAGGGCGACGTGCCGGACGTCAGTGCGGCCCAGGCCACGAGGCTGAGGAATCCGGCGGCGATGCCCCAGGCGAACAGCAGGCTGATCATTTCCAGCAGACGATTCCAGCGAGGATGATTGACCCCGAGACTTTGCAGTGCACTTCGAAAGCCGTGACTCAGGTGAATGCCGAGGGCCAGCAGCCCAATGATGTATGCCGACGTGGTCCAGTTTGTCAGGGCCAGTCGGACCGCCACGAACTCGTTGGGTAAAGCGTCGGGGCCGTTTTCGTAGGCCGAGCTGTAGTCAATGAAGGGATTCTTCTTCAACCGCAGGTCGGTAATATGGACGACGAGGAAGAAGGCAATGATGATTCCCGTGACAAACATCCATCCGGAGGCTCCGCCGCCAGGCAGAGCGAACGGGGTCTGCTTACTTTCCTTTTCGGCGTATTGATTGCGGCGCGCCTGTCGGTTCATCGCGCTGGTGGAACAGGCCAGGCCAATGTGTGCCACGAACAGCCCAAACAGGCCGATTTCTGCGACATTCAGCAGGAGTCCCCAGCTGTGCAGTGATTCCGCGTAGTGATTGAATTGCTCTGCACCGGCGTACAGCAGCAGATTTCCTGCCAGATGCGTCACCAAAAAACCGCACAACAGGAGACCAGTGACCGCCATGAGGATCTTCTGTCCGACCGAGGTCGAAGCTGCCTTGACAACGGGGCCAATTCCCGGAATCTGGGACAACATGACAGCCGGAAGGCTGAGAATTCGACACACAGCGTCCAAAATCACGCTCCCTGAAGCGGAGTGATAAGGGCAGGCGAAATACGGAAATTCACACAAGTGAGTCGCCGTTCCAGGCGATTATAGGCGCCAATCAAACATCTGCAACGTGGTCGAATTCGAGCGCGCCATTCGTCCAGTCAGGAAGACGAACGCCGGACGCTCGCACACACGGCCGTCACATTTGATGGCGCCCGTACACCGGCCGGCTGCAGCCGTGCTCCACAGGATCTCGGTCAGGATCGCACGGGTTTCGCGAGCCATAACATGCATCCGCCGATGAGTGCCAAAACAACAGTGCCTGCCAGCAGGGCGGGCGGCAAATGAGTGCGTTGTTCGAGGCCGACTCCAAGCTCTTCCAGTTGCGTTTTGTAGTGAACGATGCACAACAACAGCCCGTTGTGCAACGCATGCAGCAGCATGCCGGGAAACACGCTGCCGGAGCGTTCGAGCATGATTCCCAAAATGATTCCCATCACCGTGCTGGGAATCATGCGTTCAATAAACAATGAGTCTCGCACCACAATGTGAAACAGACCAAACAGGACAGCGCTGGCTGCCACTGCCGCTGTGGCCGAATATCGCTGACGCAGTGATGTCTGCAGGAACCCACGAAAGAACAATTCTTCGCTCAGTGCCGGCGCAAATGCCAGGGCGGCGAGTTTGATGGCCAGCGGTGTGTGCTCCAGATCGTTGACCAGTGTTTCCAGCATACGGCGAAGCGTTTCAGCCCGTGAGTCAATGCCCACCACAAGGTTGAGTTCGAAAAGAACGGCCCACATCGAAACTCCGAACAGCAGCGCCGCAATGCAGGATGCGAAGGGCACCCTCAGGTTCAGTGACAGTCCGCTGGCGAAGGAAACGTTCGCCAGCCGTAAGACGACGACAGGCACCGCCACGAAAACAATCAGAAACACGAAGATGTTCAGCAGCAGTACCTGCGACAGCTCCAGCGCGAATATCTGACTGAGCCGACCCGGAATGGCACCGACCACAATGAACAGCGGAAACACGATCGCCAGGGAAATCACGGCGGTCGAGGGGGTCGCCTGGGCGTGACGCGGACCTACAGGGTGCAGCAGTCCGGTCCACGACCCGCTGCTGCCGTACAGCACGGAATCCGACCCGAAGATGCGCGCTGCAACGGCCAATGCGAGCACGCCGTAAAACGTGGTACTTAGAATCACGACAGTGAACAACAGCAGATTAAAGTTGCCCTGCAGCAGGTCGCGTCCCGTCAGCACAATATTCACCAGAGGAGCGACCGCCAGCAGTAATCCCATTTTCAAATCAGGCATGAGACTGAACATGCCTGGTGTGAGCGAAATCAACATCAACGGAATGAGGTATGCCTGGGCTTCCTTAAAGCTGCGGGCAACGCTTGTGACGCTCAGCAGGACCGCCGAAAAGAATCCCGCAAAGACCACCATCATCAGCATCACCAGCGGGATCGTTCGCAGGCCACTGTCGCCAAGGATGGCGCTGTCCAGTCCCAGTGTGAACAGAGTGACAAACATCGACAGCATGTTGACGGAAGCCGTCAGCAGTGCCACGACAAGGACCGCCACAAATTTTCCTGCCAGTAACGTCATGCGTGACACCGGCGCCGCGATCAGTATCTCCATGGTGCCCCGTTCGCGTTCACCGGCGGTGAGATCGATGGCCGGATACACGGCCCCGGTCATCGTCATCAAAACCAGCACCAGTGGAATGAATGTAATCAACGGTGACTGTTGAGTTGTCTGCGGGGCAACGATGCGTTCTGTGATTTCAGCCGGCAGTCGCACGTCGATGTGATACTGCGCCAGCGTATCCTTGACGTGCTGATCGTTCAGCGCCTGGAGGCGTTTGACGACATAGTCGCGGGCGTCGGCGCTGAGTTGAGAGTCGGGGCGATGGATCAGAGTCCAGTGCAGTGATTCCCTGTTCCCGGCGGGATGATTGGATGACTCCACGATGCGGACACCGACGTCCGCGTGCCGACTGCGGACTTCGGATTCCACCGTGGACACATCGTCCGGCCAGTAAAACTCGACGTCGGGCCGGGCTTCATCCCGATCGGCAGCGAGTTCTGCCAAAGGGCTGTGTTTGGCTGATTCCGCGTTCTCCGCGGGAAGCAGCAATCCACCGGTATTCAGCTGCATGCGCAGCAGTTCGAGATCTGCCGCGGATTCGCCCACGACCCGAAACGGCACCTCTCCCGCGACTTCGAGGCTGCTGAGCAGACCGCGTTTGACCATCACGCCGAGCAAGGGGTAGACAAGCAGCGGCATCAGCACCAGAGTTGTGATCGTCCGCCGGTCCCGCAGAATTTCACGCAGCTCTTTCAATGCCAGTCTCATAGTGCGAGACGTGGACAGTTTTGCCGCAGCCGTCATGTGGGCGACTCCTGCTGGTCGGTCTGCATCAGGCGGATAAAGATGTCCGTGAGTCCACTCTGTCCCGTGGACTCTTTGAGCTCGGACAGTGTGCCGGTGAGCTGCATGGTTCCGTGATGCATCAGCCCGAATCGATCGCCGAAACGCTCAGCCTCGTCGAGTCGATGCGTGCAGATCACGACCGCTTTGCCGTCGTTCCGCAGGTGTTGAATATAATCGAACACGACCTGACTGCCGACAATGTCCAGACCGCGGGTTGGCTCATCCAGTAACATCACGAGCGGATCATGGATGAGAGCTCGGGCAAGGTTGATGCGCTGTTTCTGACCAGTGCTCAACACACCACAACGGCGATCAATGAAGGACCCAAAGTCCAGCAGCCGGGCCAGCCGCTCGGTGCGTTCACGTGAGACGGTCGGTGGCACGTCGTACAGGTCCGCCACAAAGGACAACATTTCTCGTGGGGTCAGCCACTGATAGACGCCCATACTGGTCGAAACAAACCCCACGAGTCGTTTGACCTGATCCGGACTCTCGGCGACAGAGCAGCCGTTGATTGACGCATCCCCGCTGGTGGGCTGCAGCAATCCCAGCATCATTCGCAGCGCCGTGGTTTTTCCGGCACCGTTCGGGCCGAGCAGTCCAAAGACTTCTCCTGACGGGACGTCGAAGGACAGGCGGTCGACCGCTACGATGTCTCTGCCTTCCGCAGACGAGAATCGTTTGGTGAGTTCGGTGGCTCGGATGACGGTCACGAGGGGCCTGGCTGTGTGCGCGGCTGGATGGTCGATTTCCCCGGGGTTCCTACGCGAATCCAGAGTCAACCGTTGGGCTGTGCCCTAATATCGTGAGTGGAACCGCGGATGTCGAATCGTGTGTCGGTCAGGCGGCGGTGCATCGACTGTTTACACAAAAAAGTCCGCCTGCAGGATTATGCAGGCGGACTTCTTGTTTTTCGATGGTCAGATTGACGGTTCTCTTAGAAGGTCAGAATCGCGTCCACGCCAAACGTCGATGCCGTTCCCCGACCGCCGGGAACGGCCCAGTCATATCGGTATTCGGGGCGAATGATGAAGTTGTCCATTGGTTTGACGTTTACTCCAAAGGTCGTGGCATACTGCGAATTGCCGTCCCGCTTCCACCATTCCATACGAGTGCCAAGCTTGACGTTGTCGTCAACAGCGTAGAACAGGTACTGGTTGATGCCCACTTCTTCGCCGGGAGTACCGGCAGGTGAGTTCGTGTCGACCAGGTCACTCTGCAGGACGTAATTCAGGTCGTCGGTCAACGTGACGTCGAAGACCAGACTATGTGAGTAGCCGTCATTACGCTGTCCGAAGTTTCCGGCTGTCGTGATGTATGTGAAGGTGATGTCCTCTGACACTGCCGTGCTGAATCCACCCAGGAAGCTGCTCCCGTTGTTGAACCGATCAAATCCAGTATCCCATCCAGTAGTCCACCCTGCGTACAGGGACGTTTCGTCGTCGGCTGCATATGTCGCAAGAGCTCCCGTGTGTGTGAATGGTTCGCTGTTGAACATGGTTAGCGAGTGGCTGTAGAAGAAGTTGTCCGGAGCCGTCACAACTTCGTAGCCAATCAGCGTAAAAAAGTGACCGACTTTGACACTCAAGTCACCGCTGGCTACTTCGGCGTACAACTGCGGAATCGCGAAGCCATACTGGCCGTGCTGGAAATCGGCTCCAATGTCAAAACGTCCGGGATTATTGCCGAATGCCTGCGTGTCTCCCGCATCAACACCGTACATCACGTCCGCACGGAAACCGAAACCAACTCCGTTACTTCCATCAGCAACCTTTTCGGCGTAGAGCCAGCCCTGATGCAGGTTGAACCGATGTGGATGATTGTTGAACGAGCCGGCGTCAAAAACGGCAGCGGCGTTCGGCGTCACTCCGCTGTGATAGCCCATCTGTATCCAGCCGCCAATTTCGATGCCGCAGCATGTTTCTTTGGCGCCGCAGCAACCTT
Organism: Planctomycetaceae bacterium; assembly: GCA_039831615.1. Taxonomy (GTDB): domain Bacteria; phylum Planctomycetota; class Planctomycetia; order Planctomycetales; family Planctomycetaceae; genus S139-18. Next base: position 21,695 of record JBDOMX010000648.1, on the reverse strand, counting down.
CAGCACATCCGGGATCAGCACATCCGGGATCAGCACATCCGGGATCAGCACATTCGCAGACCGATGTCGGGGCACAACAGGACGACGCATTGCAGCAGCTCATTTGAGCCAGCTGATCGGTGAGCTGTTGGCCGGTATCGGCAAACAGGTCCTCACACCCCTGACAGTCCAGACCTACGGTTGACGATCAGCATCCTTCGCCGGCGAATACTGAACTGGAAAGACATCCAGCCATCATCATACCCGCCAGGCATGTTTTCCATGATCGATCGATCATTCTCAGTTTCCTTACGTGAAAAGCAGAGGACGTCTATCCTCCCATGAAGGAAGGCGCCTCAATCCAGTTGCGAAGTCCGTTGGGTGATTCGAGGGGCCCTTCCTGACAATAAGCACCCGCAGAATCTGCCGATGCGGGATACCCGCGTAATCGACATCACCTGCATGAGACATCGGTTGTCGTCGTGCGGGTCGAAAGCACTTCGGAGACAATTCGCTTGATTCCGCGGTTAAGTTCGAAACGCTTCGTGCGTAACAAGTGGAACGATTATTCCCAGCCTGATCATCAAGGTGTCTGATGAATTGCCCGGTTTGCCTGATCGGTCCCTCGTCATGACGACCGGCTTGTGGTGGCTCTTCAAAAGGCACGGAAACGCGGAGATCAGTGACGTCTGACGACTGGCCATTTGCAGTCGATCGATTATGCTGCCGGAACCGACCGGCTGGCGAATGCCGGCTGGACCAGGTGGGTTGCCAACCAAATGATCCGCCTCTGTTGTCGTCTGGATCAACCTGTCATGCGCTCGGATCGCACCTGGCGACAATATCTGCAACATCTGAGTCGTCTGGGTGTGACGCACCTTCCGACGGTGCGCCCGCCCGCCCGCACCGTGCCTTCAACACGATCTTCTCAGCGGTCATCGACGCCGGTTGTTCGCCGTCCCGGCGGTCCGTTAAAATCACCCAATGAATTGCAGCCGGAACATGGTCAATTACCTCAAATGTTAGAGACGACTTCCGAGATCCTCGACGGGCCGCTGGTGACGGTGGCTCAGAAAGCCGACGCGCTCTGCCAGCTGGCTGCCGTTGTTGCCGGGTGTCAGCGATGCACGGAACTGGCCGAAACACGGACACAGACCGTTTTCGGTGTGGGCAATCCCGATGCCCGCATCATGTTCATCGGAGAGGCACCGGGTGCGGACGAAGATCAACAGGGAGAACCGTTTGTGGGACGGGCAGGAAAGCTGCTGAACAAGATCATTGAGGCCTGTCAACTGCGACGGGAAGATCTCTATATCTGCAATATTCTACGTTGCCGCCCGCCCGGCAATCGCAATCCGCAACCGCAGGAGGCGGCCAACTGCCGTGAATTTCTCAACGCTCAAATTCAGGTGGTGAGTCCTGACTACATCGTCTGCTGGGGGACCGTCGCAGCCCAGAATCTGCTGCACGAAAAGCGCACGATTGGAAGGCTGCGTGGTGAATTTCACCAGCTCAATGACGCAAAGGTACTGTGTACGTACCATCCGTCGTATCTGCTGCGCAATCCGTCTGCAAAAAAGGATGTCTGGGACGACATGAAGATTCTGATGCAGGATCTGGGAGTACAGCTGGAGTAGCTGACGAACGTGGAGATCTCAATTTCGGTGGGTCGGCCGGATGACGGATCAGCAGTCGCTGGATTTCCGAACCTTCCTGAGGAAATACGGACTCGCCGCAGGACCATGTGATGTCCTGTCTTGTTCAGCCTCGGTGGGCGAATCGTCCAGCAGATACCGTATCACGTCACGACGGTGGATCAGCCCGACCGGGCAGTCGTCTTCGTCCACGACCGGAATCATCGCAATCCCGGCTGAACGAAACAGTGGCAGGACGCTGTCCAAAGCGGCGGTTGATCGGGCGGATTCGACGTGGTGCGACACAATCGGGGCGACCACGGCATGCCTGGAGCTGCAGCTCAGCAATTCCCTGATCAACGCTGCCTGGACGACCAGTCCGACAAATCGACCGGACGCATCCACAACCGGCAGTGATTCGAGTCCGGTGGCCAAAACCCGTTCTGCGGCGTCGCGCAAAGTGGTGTCAGATTGAACCGTTGCAGATGTACATGAGTGCATCAGTTCTGATATACACATGCGGGACATAGCGCATTCTTTCGGCGAGGGTCTGCCTGAAGGAATCGCGGGGCCTGATAAAATCACAGAACCCGATCCGTTCTAGCCTGGCTCACAAAGCGAAGCTTCATCGTTGCACTCGTGTTCGCCGTTTGATTTCGGTGCGACGTGAGATGGATCGGTTCCTGGTGTAATGTTCGTATCGGTCGTGCGGTCAAATGACTGGAGTCTGTGCAGCAGCTTTCCAGTGGGTCCCCTCGGTCGTGGCCCGCAATCGTTGCTTTTGGCACGACCGACCGGCCAAATTCCTTTGAACTGTCTATGGCGGCTCCTCTGGTCGTCTGCAAAGGCAACCCTGCATGCACTACAGGCGTGTGATCATCCGCAGTGTGCTGACCACGGTCGTGCTGGTGTCGTGGACTTCGCTTGCGAGTGCAACTGTCAGGGAATGCCGCCGTCTGCTGATGACGGGCAGATATGAAGACTGCCTGGCGATGGCCGACGAGGCCATCGAGCAACGTGCTTACGGCGAGGAATGGCCCGTGCTGAAACTTCGGGCAGAACGGGAGCTGGGTCGCTATTCAGCGGCAGCCGCCGCCGCCGCTGCCGGAATCGAGCGGTATCCATGGAGCATCCGTCTCTACTACGAAGCCTATTTGGATCTTCGGGAACTGGGGCGGACCGAAGATGCAGCTAATGCCCTGAAAGAAATCGATCGATTGGCGGCCGCGGCCCCATGGCGTTATTCGGACGCCGATGATCTCGTCGCTCTGGGAAAGGCAGCGCTTGCAGCAGGTGCGGATCCCAGAGACGTTCTGAAGGGTTTTTTTGACCGGGCGCGTCGTAATTTTTCCGGTCGACCGGATGGCGTCCTTGCATCGGCCGAACTGGCAATCGAAAAAGGGGATGTGCGATTCGCCGCCGAATTACTCGCGCCGGCGCTGGATGAATTCTCTGATAACGCGGAGATCCTGTGGACTCACTATCTCGCCACGCGAAGCAGCGATCCGCAACTGGCTGAGAAATCGAAACAGGCTGCTTTATTGATCAATCCCAACCTGACTGTTGCGATTCTGGCCGCTGCCAGCGAGCAGATCGATCGGGAGCAGTTTGCAGAGGCGGCAATGCGAATCGCCGGTCTGCGTGCCCGAAATCCTCACCACGCAAAGGCGTGTGGCCTGCTCGTCGCTATTCATCATCTGCGGGGAGAGGTCGATGAGGCTGCTCGCGTCCGGGAAGCAGGACTTGAACACAATCCGAAGAATCCTGTGCTCGACCATCATACGGGAGTGACCCTTTCTCGACGCTATCGCTTTCATGAAGGTGCCACACTTCAGCGCCAGGCTCTGAAACTGGATCCGGATTATTTGCCGGCCCGTGTCCAGCTGGCTCAGGATCTGCTTCGTCTGGGTGAAAGCGATGAAGGGTGGCAACTTGCCGATGATGCGCATCAACGTGACGGGTACGACACCCAGCTGTTTAACCTGCTGCAACTGCGTGACAGCTTCGACCGCTTTGAGGTTCTGCGCAACGAGCGGTTTGAGCTGCATATGGCGCGTGCGGAGTCTCTCGTGTTTGGTGAACAGGCCATGCGGCTGCTGGAGTCTGCCTGGGAAGAATTGACCGGGCGATACGGTCATGTGCCAACCGATCCCGTGATCGTGGAAATCTTTGACCGCCCGGATGACTTCGCAGTCCGAACATTTGGTCTGCCGGATGTGACCGGGTTTCTTGGTGTGTGTTTTGGGCGTGTGATCACCGCCAACAGCCCCACCGTGCACCGGAGGAATCCGAACAACTGGGAATCTGTGCTATGGCACGAGTTCTGTCACGTGATCACCTTGCAAATGACGGGCAACCGTATTCCTCGCTGGCTGAGTGAGGGGATTTCGGTGTATGAAGAGCGTCGCCGGGATGGTCGGTGCGGTCAGCGCATGACTCCTGCCTTCCGTGATCGGATTCTGAGAGGCGAGGTCACCTCCGTTGGCCGGTTGAGCAGCGCCTTCCTGGAGGCGAAAACGGGTGACGATCTTAACTTCGCCTACTATGAATCATCCATGGTCGTGGAGTACTTCATCGATCAGCGCGGGCATGACGGCCTGATCGCTGTGCTGAAGGATCTGAATGCAGGTCTGCAGATCAACGATGCCCTCGAACGCAACTCGACCGACCTGGAGACGTTCAATAAGGGCTTTCAGTCCTGGCTGAGAACCCAGGCTGAGTCGTTCGCTGCAGGTGTGGATTTTGATGCTGAGACACTGGCTGCCGTAGCTGACAACACAGACTTTTCGGAACTTCATCCGAATCATTATTCGGGTTGTGTCGTTGCCGTCCGTCGCCTGCTGGAATCAGATCCGGAAAAAGCCGAAGCGGAGCTGTTGCGCCTCATAGAGTTGTTTCCGCAAGACAACAGTATCGGCGGTGCGAGGAAAGTCCTCGCTCAATTGTATCGCAGTCAGCGGCGGCCGATGGACGAAAAATTGCTCCTCGAAGCCCACGTTGCGGTGACGGCCGACGACATTGACTCAGCGATTCGGTTGATGGATTTGAATATTCAGTCGGGAAACCGGGCTGCCGCAGTTGCTGCCGGGCGAATGGCTCTGGCGATTGACCCGGCGCGAGGGCCGGTGCTGCGGCAGCTGGCGGACGCTGCCGTTCAGGCAAAGCAGTCGACACTGGCGATTGAATGCCTGCGAGGATTGCTGGAACTGGAGCCGTTGCGTGCTCCGGTCTGGCGGTTTCGAATCGCTCAGCTGAGCAGGGTGGAAGAACCTCGCGAAGCGCGACGACAGCTGTTGTTGGCGCTCGAGGAAGCCCCACGATACCGAGAAGCTCACCAGTTACTGCTGGAGGTGATTGAAGAACTGTCTGACAACAACCCGACGAGGGATTAACCGTTCAGTCGTGGTACTGCTCAATTGACTGACGGATCGGGCGCAGTTTGCTTCGATTTTTCTTCCTGGATGCTCTCCAGAGCTTCCTTGTGTGCATCCACCAGCTGGGTGTCTTCTAATGCTGTGTAGACATTGATCAGCAGAACGCGGACGAGTTCACTTGCCTGACGTTGAGGAAGGGCAACCTCCAGGTCCATGCGCGCCTCGTCCCAGTGCCCGATCGCGATGTGAATTTCTGCCCGCGTCGACAGGACGTCCGGATGTCCCGGGATTGTTTGCAGTGCCTGCTCACACAGTTGGAACGCTTCGCTCGCATTTCCTTTGGACAGTCGAATCAATGCCAGCGCGAGATTGTTTTGGACCTCGGGACTCCCAGGAGCCAACGCCAGCGCCAGGCGGAGATGATCGACGGCCGCATCGAGTCGGCCAGACGACAATGCCAGGGTTCCCAGCGACGAATAAACACTCGCATTCGCTTCGCCCTTTGCCAGAATCATTGCCAGCATTTGTTCAGCCTGTTCCGCGAACGGCCCCTCTGAGTATGCCAGGGTGGCGGTCAACTGTACCAGCTGCAGGCTCACGAAATTTGCTTTCACAGCGTTGCTCAGGAACGAAAAAGAATCCTCAATCGGAGCTTTCAGGTAGATTTCCCTAAATGCGGCCACGCTGGCTGTCACGTAATGCCGTCTGAGTTGTGGCGGAAGCTCATGCACTTGCTGAGACGTTCGTTCTGCGAAGGCGTCGATCATGGTGACCGCCTCCTTGTATCGCTGCGCAATGATGAGTCCATCAGCCAGTTCGGTGGCGGGCCCCGGCGCGTCCGGCATTTCGCCGGCATTTCGCTGGAGTGCTGCCAGCATGGTGTCCGTGAGCGCCCCGGCTTCGCTGACCTTGCCGGCAGTGGAATAGATCCTTACCAGCAGGGATTGAATCCGCGTATCCTCGGTCTGATCAGCTTCGAGCAACTCAGCCGCGTCTGCGAAGTGCCCCAGCGTCGCCAGGAGCTGTGCCAGAGTCAGTCGTGCGATGGTATCCGGGGCATTCGATTCCAGGATCGTTTTCAGTTGCGTCAGGACCGGAGCCAGTTCGTCATCTGAGAAACGGACTCCCATTCCTGCCAACGCCACGCACAAAGGTGGCAGCAGCGGATGTTCCGGCTGCAGCTGGGCCGCTTTGACGAGATATTTGGCGGCGCGTGGGGCATTCAGCGTCGAACGAGCGGTCAGAAGTTGAGCTTCGTGCAGAAAGAATTCCGCAGCGGCCGTTCGCAATTCGGGAGAATCATAGAACGTGGGCGTTTCGGTCAGCACGGCTTCGGCTCTGTCTTTTTTGCCAAGATACACGAGAGACTGCGCCCAGGAGATCCGCGCCTGCGAATCTTCCGGTGACCGGACCACGAGTTTTTTGAAACCTTCGGCAGCCCTTTCCAGGTGGCGGAGGCCGATCGTCAGGTCGTCGCGTTTCAGGCGGAGCTGGAGTTCATACAGTGGAAGTCCCAGCGTTGGATGTTGTTTGGCCGCTTCCAGAAGGTGTTCCTCGGCGACCACGTACTCACCTTGCTCGATGCGAGATTGAGCCAGCAGCCGGTGCGCTTCCGCATTGTTGGGCTCGTCTTCGACAACAGCCTCAAGTTGAAAGATCTGTTGTTCCTCATCCAACGGAAAGGCAGACGGGTCCACACGTGATCGCTTCACCAGCCACAACCGCGCTGGCGCATAGCCGTTTTCACCTGTCAGCATATCCAGATGGTGGAGTGCTTCCGCAAATTCTTCGCGTTCCGCCAGGCTGATTGCAAGCTGGAACCGAATCGTTTGATCGTCGGGTCTGAGCTGCATCAACCGTTCCCACATCAAATCCGACTCGGCGTACGAACCGATTTGATCAGCGTTGACTGCAGCACGCACGTAGGCAGCTGCCAGTGCACTGCCCGGCGGTTTGGCCAGCTGCCATGCCGTGACCGCTCCGGCAATGGCAAACAACAACGTGGGAATGCCAAAGAACAGCTCGCGATAATGTCGCGACCGAAACCAGGAGCTGAGAAAGCCTCGCAGGAATCCGAGGAAAAAACGTAAATGCAGGAATTCGGCAAGGGTCGGCAGCGGCACCGCAGTTGCCGGGCCGGCTTCAGGAGTCTCGGTCTGATCTGATGAATAGTCCATGGACAGTTTCTGCTGTTGGTCAATCAGCGTTGGAGTGCGGGCTCGCGAGGCGGACGGTGGCATAGTGTTGCTTCAACAGCGTCCGAGTTTCGAGGTGCAGCTTGCTGAGGTCACGCAGCTGTTCAACGGTCATCTCCCGATTGGACTCAGCGAACACCTGGATCTGGTAGGTGGTTCGGTCGGTCGGTTCTGACAACGTGGACCACAGGCCCGCAGAGAAATGATGTCGAACGCGATCGACCACGTAGCGCAGAGAGATTGCGGGAGTCGATGGCTGCATCGGGCGGCCGTTTGCATAGAAGTGGCTGTAGATCACACGGCCGTGGCGTCCCAGCTGTTCGTTTCTTAGTCTGAATGTAGCAGAACGCCAGCCGGGATCGTCTGCCCGCTCTCCCATTTGCTGCACAGTCCAGCCTGCGCCGGTGTAGCACAGGTTCAGATAGTGCCAGTCCAGAAACGGATGGTCGCACGACACCACCACACTCAGGCCGGACCCGTTGAGCTGCCAGATGTTTGAGTACTGCCCCCAGTTACTGTCCAGCCGTCTGGATTCTGTCGAGTAATTAAAAACACGGAAGCCTGCCACCTGCTCCGGCAGGACACCTTCTTCAAAGATCGAAAGATCGGAGTCAGTGATTGTCACCTGTTCGCGGCCACCAGCGTACAGAATGACTCCCTGCACGCTCG
>JBDOMX010000648.1:7961-13834 GCA_039831615.1 Planctomycetaceae bacterium | reverse complement strand
CCAAGAGCAGTCGCCTGCACAGGTTTACTGCTAACCAGGCCACCACAACAAAAGTTCCAGATCATTGTGAATGGATTGCTGTACATGCCGGCGAACGGCCCAAACATCTGGTCATCGAACGGAGCCAGAAAGAAGTGCAGAAGCGCATCCGTGCTCATGAGCAGCAGGATGGCCACCAGGAGTGCCACGTACCCGAGCGCATCGTGCTGCCACCCCTGGCTGAGATCCAATGGCCCGTTCTGCCACGCAACAGCAATGGCAACAACACGAAAAACATTCATCGTCCCGGCGAACACAAATCCGGCTGGCAGCAACAACGCCGTGTGCAGCACCGGACGCCGCTGCCAGCACACGATCAATATGGCCAGGAACAATACCGTGAACAGGGACTGAACTCCGCTGCAGGCCTCTTCGACCAGCAGTTGTTTATTTGGCAGTTCAATGATGTTCCCGCGTCGCAGGTGCAGGTGTCCCAGCTGTTCCAGCAGCCGGCTTGCCAGCCAGGTGGTTTTCTCCTGCAGCCAGAAAATCGCGTACAGGTCGAGTCCGCGGGGCGGCGTGATCAGGACAACGAAGAGCAGGGTCAAAGATGTCAGCCGGCGACGGATCTGGTATTCCCAGGTGCCGCTTGTCACTGCGAAGCAAAAGAACCCGAAGCTGACGGCCGTCAGCTTCGGCCAGTTGGTCAGTGAAGAACTCAACAGCAGCAAAATGTCGATGGTAATCGCGCCGCGACCTGCCCAGCTGAGTTGGATTCGTTCCCGATCGGCCCGCGCATAATAAATGCCGGCAAGCGCAAACAGGGCGAATGGGAAAAACTGGTAGTGCTCCAGCTGCCAGACACCTGCAAAGTAAACGGTCAGGAACGGCAGATGCGCCAGACCCAAAAGTCCAAGTGCAGCGTTCTTCCTGAGGAAGCTGGTGAATGAAGGACGAGTATCGGTCATAGAGATTCAGATATGCTGGCCGACGGTTCCGCAGCGATCACCGTCACTCAGGCAGGAATGGTTGTCAAAACGGACTTTATCACGTCGGCTGCGGATTTGCAGTTCGAGTCCATGGCGGTCGGAGTCCGGACACCATCCCGGAGAATCGAGCATTCCGGCGACCGACAGCCTTCAGGAATTGTGCCAAATCGGGGAAGATTCCCTCACGTTGTTCGGTCCGAGTTTGGCCACTCCGGCTGAGTCGTCCCGAGTCGAAACCAATCCGGTGGGAGAGAACACTTTGACCGCTTCAGCCCTCCGACTTAATCCAGCCGACAACACGGCTGTCGCGGTGATCCGGCTGGTTGCTGGTCTCCGTGTTTCCGTCGGCGATGCCCCGCTCGCCGTTGCCGCTGATATTCCAGCGGGGCACAAGGTGGCTCTCAAAGAGATTCCGGCGGGGGCACCGATTGTGAAGTTCGGGCAGACGATCGGTTACGCATCGGAGCACATTGCTGCCGGCGAGTGGGTCCATGTTCACAACGTCAATGCGACGAAGCCGGGGCTTGAATACGATTTCGGTACCGAAATCCATGAGTTGTCGCCGGTTGTCCCACGAAATTTTCAGGGTTACCGACGGGATGACGGGAGATTTGGAACACGAAATTACGTGGCAATTGTGAGCACCGTGAATTGCTCCGCCACCACCGCCCGGTACGTGGCTCAGCATCTGGCCCAGACCGACCTGGCCGACTACCCGAACATCGATGGGATCATACCGCTGGTTCACAAAGCGGGTTGCGCGATGGCCTTCGGCGATTCCGATCACCACCAGCTCAATCGAACTCTGGCAGGATTTGCCAAACATGCCAATGTCGCTGCAAGTCTCGTGCTCGGGCTGGGCTGCGAGACGGCTCAGGCAGGCTATCTCGAGGAACAACACGGACTCGTGCAATTGGGTGGGTCAGGGGGAACGGCCAATGATTCCGGGCCGATGGTACTGAACATTCAGGAGGTCGGCGGGATTCGCCGGACGGTCGATCGGGCAGCCGGCATTCTGCGCGATCTGCTGCCTCTGGCAAACGATGTGCTGCGAGAGCCGATTCCTGTCTCCGAACTCAAAGTCGCACTGGAATGTGGTGGCAGTGATGGAAACAGCGGAATCACTGCCAATCCGGCGGTTGGAGTTGCCGCTGATTTGCTGGTGGCACAGGGAGGAACGGCCATTCTTTCTGAAACGCCGGAAATGTACGGAGCTGAACACCTGTTGACTCGCAGAGCCATCAGCAGGGAAGTTGGCGAACAGCTTCTGGAGCGTATTCGCTGGTGGGAAGAGTATGCCGCCCGGAATGGTGTGACGATCGACAACAATCCATCGGTGGGAAACAAGCAGGGTGGCCTGACCACGATCTACGAAAAATCATTAGGGGCCATCGCTAAGGGGGGGACATCCCCACTGCGCGCCGTCTATCGATACGCTGAACCTGTGACTGACCGCGGGTTTGTCATCATGGACAGCCCCGGGTTTGATCCGGCCTCCGTAACGGGCAAGGTCGCCGGGGGCGCACAGGTGGTGGTGTTTACGACCGGGCGCGGAAGTTGTTTTGGCTGCAAGCCATCGCCGACCCTCAAAGTATCAACGAACACTCCTATGTTTGAACGGATGTCCGACGATATGGATCTGAATGCCGGCACGATTCTGGAAGGTGAATCGGTGCAGTCGGTCGGCGAACAGATTTTCGAACGGATCATCGCGACCGCCAGTGGCGAACCGACACTCAGCGAAATGCAGGGCATCGGCGACGACGAATTCTGTCCCTGGCAGCCGGGTCCGGTATTCTAACCCGGATTTCTCACAAGGTGTAGGCCGGACCAAACAAACCTGTTTGACTGCCGGAACTTACGTCGCAGATTGCCGACGGGATCAACATCATAATGAAACTCAGAGTCATGACAGTTTGTGCAGTTCCGGCAAGGACTTGCGACGCCGGTCCGGCCTACGGTGAGAAATGTGGACTAACCCACATTTCCACCAGCGAGCGTCAATCGGGGACTGGGGCATTGACGCAAGTTGATGTCATCCCGGTTGTTGCCGCGCGGAGGCAATCTGCCTGTCCTCGTTTGGCGGCGGGACCAACCTGTGATCCGGAATGGGACGGGCACCGATCAGATCGACGTCACAGCACCAGATCACGAAAACACTTCTGGTCGGAGCCCGTCCCATTTCCTGCGACCCTCGTGAGGAACCCGGGCTAATGGTCGGTCCGTTTGCGCAGTCAACGAGGACGTTCACTGGCAGCGCCTCACACGGCAGTATGTTGATGTTGTCTGCGCCGATGCTCCGGCGCTCAGTCGCCCGCTGGGGGCAGGAGTAGCGGCAGGATGTGCCGGACGCATGCCAGGCACTAATTCGTCAACTGCTCTCTGTCGTAACGTTCAGTGTGAAAAATGCTTGTGGCGGACGCTGTTCAGACCGACGTGTAACGCGTCATTGACGGAAAAAGCGGCACGACCTGAACAATCCCTACAGTTTCACAAATTGCCTGACCGATACTACCCACCAGACCGTCTCAATGCGCTCGGACTTCCGTTCCGTATCGGTAGACGTCGCATCGCGGGAAGAGCCAATAGACACTGTGGCTTGTGAAGGGTAGATCAATGCGGATTTGGCACCGTCTGAAAACCGTTTTACCGTTATTGCTGGTAATCTCCATGTCAGCGAACGCCGCTGCACAAGGAGTTCCCGGTGCGCCCGGAAACTCGGCGATTGGATATCAGGGAATGCCACCGGCATTCCAATCTCACCCCTACATCTCTCCGTATGATAATGCGATTGAACAGCATTTCAGTTCGGATGGGCTTTGGTTTAGGGACACCGTCGGTCATTTCGAGCCGCGTGGGCGGAGATATACGACCGAAGTTCAGCTGGAGTGGCTGCACACTTCTGTTCGCAGGCCCGAAGATCGGGTCGGTGATCCCACCGCGCAGATTCTTCCGCAGACAAATGAGAATTTTCTGCTGCTGCCACAAGTCCTCACCTACGAAATGTATTTTCCACCCAATTTGAGCCGGATGCCCACTGTCCGTCCCGATGGGTTGAAACTCACCACCACAGTGAAGAGCCGAGACGGATGGCGGTTCTCGTTCAATGGAACGTGGAATGATTCCACTTACAGCGAATTCAGTGCTCAGGCAGACAGAGATCGATGGCGCATCGACGAGCTGGATGCACAAATCCTGGCGGCGACGGGCGGAGTCACTGACCCCGGCACCGTGTTCAGAAATCAGTACAACACCACGGACCTTGAAATTACCGAGACGATCATCCTCAATCGCCCCGGATTGCCGACAGGTGGCTCACTGGTCTTCTTCGATGCAGGGGACGTTGAGTTCTTCGGCGTCCGTGAGTCAACCTTTGACATTCTGAACCGGACGCTGATCTCGCAAATCAATCTTCCTCTCCAGACTGGTGAAGCAGATCAGTTCTCCATCGACAATCCGATTGCCGGGGTCTATCAACGATTTGATATTGACTTCGCCATCGGTCACAGCGTGCAGACCTATGGAGCTGGAGCTCATTTCGAAACGGACACGCTCTTCGAACACAGCGGAATCAGGTTTCGAGGTCTGGTCGGTGGCCGCGGTATGCGGATCAATGAGGGATTTCATTTCCGTGGTACTGACTCAGGTCTCGTATATACGGTGAGCGATAGTCCGGACCAGGTTGACCGCATCGACAATGATGGCGACTTCGTCGTGGATGATATCGAAGAAGGCGGAACAGGTGACGATTATATCGACTACAACCCATCCGATGAGCTTCTCATTCGGGCATTCGTGGACAACACCGTGAAAAGCGATCTTGGCGGCGGTGAGATCGGCTTCGCCTACGATATTGGAGACAACGTCGGGTTTAGTCTGGCGGGCTCAACCCGTGTCGGAGCACTCTACAATGAAGAACGCATCCGACTGGCAGGAGACAACATTGGCCATTTCTCGCCGTTGGGTGTCACGGGAGACTTAGGTGTCGATTTGGCGACGGGAGATATCATTCTCGACGACCTGTTTGACACGACGACGTCAAACGGACCAACTCAGAATGCATTTGGTTCCAACACCGGGTCATCACATCTGTCGCCCATGTTTGAGCAGAGCCTCACTGCGAACATTCCACTGTTCGGCAGCGTTCCAGTGCTCAAAAACATGCGTCTCCTGGAACATGCCAACCTGCAGCTTGGTTGGACATTCCTGTGGATCGGAGAAGTGGCCGACCCTGGCAACTCAACCATCTGGGAATCCAATCCTCGAGCTGGGCTGTTTCCAAGCATCAGCGTCCAGCGAAGAAGCTACTACCAGAATACGTTCCGCCTGGGAGTGAACTGCCAGTATTGATGAGGATCCTGCCAGGCAGGATCCGGTCGCGCCACCTGGTGGAACTTACCAAGTTCGCCAACGTGGATTTGCGGAACCGGAAATCCTGCCTTGTGATTTCGGACGCCCCTCGCTTTGTTGACATGCGTTCCAGGTTCCACCGCGACGTGATGACATGTTTCCACGACGTCGCGAAGCCTCTCGTTGGCGTCGTCGATGGATCCCCACCAACGCATCACGGGTCGGTTGTTTCCGCAACGGTTCGCGCGGGTTATCCACGTAGGCCGCACCGCAGGTCGTGAGCCTTGCCGGAACGGCGCGAAGCCTTCGAAAAGCAAACCGCACCGTGTTCGCATGGGTTTCAACAACGTCTGCGACCGAAGTTCCGGCACAGCAAGGGTTTGCCTGGTCCGTCTACATTTGGCATGAGCAAATCGTGTGCGCGCAGCGATCGCATCGACTGGCTGTAGAAACTCTCATCCGCCGGTTTCTAAAATGGGCGCCGTTTTGTCGCCCGACAACATTGCAGGCTTCAGTGTTTTTCTCACGTCGATTCTGCTGTGATGAAAGCGCGCC
>JBDOMX010000648.1:0-7951 GCA_039831615.1 Planctomycetaceae bacterium | reverse complement strand
ACTGTTTTCGATACTGCTACTACTGTTTTCGATGCTACTGTTTTCGATAGTGCTAGTACTGTTTTCAACGCCCGCAGAGTGAGCTTCCTTCTGCAAGTTCTCCTCCTCCTGCCCTTGCCCTTGTCCGTGCTCTTCCCCCAAGTCTGGAGGCGCTCGGCGGCCGCTGACGGTTCATGAATCGGTTGAACGCCACAGTCTTGTCGTCCGCTGTCGGGGATCGCCGTCTGTTAACCGCGCGGGTCTTTCGCATGATGGGCTGCAAGCCTTTGCCGTTGGGCTGGTGCTGCCACGAGTCCAGGTGTCGGAACGCACCAGGCAGTGGCCAGAATCGCCGTGACGTGCCTATCTTCGAAGTTGGATGCACGATGCGCGCATCGTCGCTGGACAAAGTGTCTGCAGAGTCCAAGAATCAGTCCGCGCAACTCAGCCTGTTGTTGAAGTCAGCGTGCGTTCGGCGATTGCAGCTGCAACGATGACCATTCCGGATTCGGGAGATGCGACAGTTGATGACTGCGAGCGACGAACTCAGACAACAACTGGACGAGTTCCGCAGCGACTTCGTGCGGCTGCGATCTGAAATTGCCAAAGTCATTGTCGGCCAGCAGGAGATCCTTGATGAGACGCTGATCGCGCTGATTGCGGGTGGTCATGTTCTGCTGGAAGGTGTCCCTGGGCTCGGTAAAACACTCACCGTACGGACCCTGGCCGATGCGCTGGACCTCAAATTTCACCGCATTCAGTTCACTCCGGATCTGATGCCGGCTGACCTCATTGGGACCAATGTGGTTCTGGAAACGGCCGACGGTGGCAAGGTATTTCAGTTTCAGAAAGGCCCTCTGTTCGCCAATGTCCTGCTGGCCGACGAAATCAACCGAGCCACTCCCAAGACTCAATCAGCCCTGCTGGAATCCATGCAGGAGCATTCCGTGACCGTTGCTGCAACGACGCACATTCTGAGCGAACCATTCTTTGTTATGGCGACTCAAAATCCGCTGGAAATGGAAGGGACTTATCCGCTTCCGGAAGCGCAGCTGGACCGGTTCTTTTGCAAACTGATTGTGAAGTATCCGACTGCGTCGGATTTGGAAACGATTCTGGACCGCACCACAGAATCAGAGTCCGTCGACGTGCAATCCGTGCTTGCCGGAGACCGTATCATCGAAATGTCGGCATTGTCGCGTCAGATTCCGATTGCTGATGAAGTCCGGCGTTATGCCATCGCACTGGTCCTGGCGACGCATCCTGAACACGAAATGGCATTAAGTGGTACCAAACAGTTTGTGCGTTACGGGGCCAGTCCGCGCGGTCTGCAGGCAATGATTCTGGGAGCTAAGATCAAAGCCATCCTGGACAATCGCTGTCACGTCGCCAGAGAGGATCTGCAGTCAATGGCGCTGTCGGTTTTGCGACACCGATTGATTCTCAATTTCGAAGGTCAGGCTGAAGGTGTCGGCACGGACGATGTGCTGCATCAGATCATTGCCGGGGTACCTCCGGATGCTCTGGCGGCTGCGTAAGGCGCCAATTCGGACTGGTGCCGTAAGTCGACATATGAATCCCGGACGTAGCCATGCTCATGCTTTTTCCTCCCGATTTCCTGACTCGACTGGAATACCTGTCGATTATCTCGAAGCGGGTTTTTCGTGGATCTCTGCTGGCCCAGCGTCGAACCATGCAACTTGGTTCGGGGATCGAATTTTCTGATCATCGCGAGTACACGCCGGGGGACGACTTCCGTGATCTGGACTGGAACGTCTATGCCCGGCATGGTGATCTGCTCCTCAAACGGTTTCAGGAAGAACAGGATCTGCATGTGTATTTCATGCTTGACTGTTCGCGCAGTATGGGGTTTGGCGACCCTGCAAAATTCGATCTCGCCAGGCAGCTGGTGGCCGCGCTGGCTTACATTGCTCTGGCGGGTCTGGACCGCGTTTCGGTATTGGCATTCAGCGAAGATGTGATCGCCGAATTTCCGCTGACTCGGGGAAAATCGCGGATTGTCCCGTTGATGCGTTTTCTGGAATCTCAGCGGCTCTCAGGTGCCGGCACAGGGCTCAGTCGCGCCGTTCAGGGCCTGCTGCATCGCGCGCGTCGAGTGGGAATGGTGGTGCTTGTCAGTGATCTGTTCGACGAAGCCGGGTTTCAACCTGCCCTGGACCAGTTGCGTCACCGACGGTTTGATGGCCACATTCTGCAGCTGCACGCGATCAGCGAGGCAGATCCCTCGCTCCTTGGGGATGTCGAATTGTACGACGTGGAAACAGAGTCGTTGAGGAAGGTCACGGTGACTGAGCGCAATGCGCGAGCCTACCAACAGCTGTTCAATGAACATCAACAGTCTCTCCGTGACTATTGCCGCGACTACAATCTGGGTTGTACGCAATCGCCGAGTGACGTGAAGTTCGATGATCTCGTCATGCGGATGATGCGAGAATCCGGAACCGGCAGATAACGGGCGCGATTCAGTCTGAGGAATGAACGATCTTGTCATTTGGTGTACCCACAGCATTGTTTTGGCTGGCACTTGGCTTACCGATCATTGCCTTGTACGTCCTGAAGGTGCGTTTACGCCGAGTCCCTGTGTCGACCAGCCTGTTCTGGAAACAAATCTACGACGAAAAACCACCGCGATCGCTTTGGCGGTCTCTTCGACATTTGTTGTCGCTGCTGCTGCAGTTGATGTTGCTTTTACTGCTGATCCTGGCCGTTGCCGACCCGCGCCTGCCCTGGCAGTCGACTCAGGGGCGTCGCATTGTGCTGGTCCTGGATCGTTCAGCCAGTATGCAGGCTGACGACATCGAACCGACGCGGTTCTCGGCCGCGATCCTTGACGCTCACAGAGTCGTCGACGGCGTGAGGGCTCGGGACGAGATGGCGATCGTGCTGGCTGGTGCCCGGCCGCAAGTGAAAGTCGGTATGAACGGTCACCTTCCGACTTTGCGACGGGCGCTCGCGGGACTCACAGCACAGGATGGTCCAACCGAACTGGAACCTGCCGTCAGGCTGGCCCGCCAGTTGATCGGCGAACATTCCCGAGGTCAGGTCATTGTGCTCACCGATGGCTGCAGCAGCGTGGTTAAGTTGGAAGAATCGGTCATTCGTCCTGTCGACACCGATTCTCCGATCGTTGACCGCGACGAGGTCCACACGGAACCGGACCTGCAATACCGCGTGTTCGCGACGGAGGCGCCCAACGTCGGCATCACGCAGTTCCAGGTACGCCGAAGTCTGAGTGATCCGCTCGGTTACGAAATCCTGAGCCAGGTCAGGAACTCATCAGCCGGCACGGTGAAATGTCGACTGGAACTGGAGTTGAATGGATCGCCAGTTGATATTTTGCCGCTGACGCTTGAGCCGAATGAAGTGTGGAGTCGGTCGATCGAAAAGACCTCCCCGGCAGGAGGTGTGTTGTCTGGTCGTTTGACGGAAATTCGGGCGACTGGCGAGCCATCCAATGACGAAAAAAGTTCGGACAGCGGACCGTTGAACTGCCTGTCGGTTGACGACTTTGTCCGAGCCGTGCTGCCGAACCGTGACGTGCAAAACGTGCTGATCGTGACGCCCGGCAATCTTTTTCTGCAGAAGGTCTTTGAAGCCAATCCTCTGGTCGCGGTCGAGGTTGTTCAGCAGCTTCCCGAGTTGTGGCCACCGGACACCTTAATCGTGTTGCATCAGATGATTCCCGCGAAGATCCCGGCAGGTGATGTCCTGGTCGTCGATCCCACGGAAAGTTCCGATCTGTGGACAGTGGGAGAATTGCTGAAAGATTCCATTGTCACGGACCTGGACACGGCATCCCGGCTGATGACTCACGTGCGGCTGGACAATGTATGGATGCCTGAGGCGAGGAAAATCATCGCAGCCGGTGCAAATCACGTTCTGGCTGGAACTGTTTCCGGCGATCCGATCTACGTCGAACTGATGCGTGATCAGGGGCGATGTTTGCTGCTCAGTACTGATCTGGAAGAAAGCGACCTCGCCTTTCGTACAGCATTCCCCATCCTGGTCAGCAATGCTCTCGGCTGGTTTGCCGGAACCAGCGGCGAGTTGACTCAGGCGGTTGTCACCGGCGATGTCACAACAGTCGAACTCCATGTGCCCGCACCAGAGGACGAGGTGGGTGGACAATTGCCTCAGCTGCAACTCATCAGCCCGGATGGTCGTCGGACCGGTCTCGCGATTTCAACTTCCGGCGGGACCGATAATGTCCAGCGGGAATTCGAAACCACGATTGGTCCCCTGAACCAGGCTGGTGTGTACCGCATCGTGAGGGGACGGGCTGCAACGTCCGGCGAAGCCGGATCGGATGACGTACTGACCACCGTCGCCGTGAACCTGTCGAATGCGCGCGAATCAGATCTGCGGCCGTCCCGCGAGGCGCAGACCATGCAGGCTGATTCGTTGGCGGTCGCCGGTTGGTTGTCGCGACCCGTTTGGGTCTATCTGGCGGTCATGGCTGGATTGTTGACCGTCACAGAATGGATTCTCTACAACCGGAGATTCACAGATTGAGTTTTGAACTCACACGACCGTGGGCTCTCGCGTGGCTGGCGATGTTTCTGCCGGTGCTGTTGGTCTGCTTTGCCAGAAGTCTCAGCGACTTTCCAAAGCAGCAACGCCTTGTTTCGACAGTGATTCGCAGCGTTCTCCTGACGTTGATCGTTCTGTCACTGGCAGGATTCACGTGGCTTCATGAAACCAGGCAAATGTTCGTGCTGTTTGTCATCGACCGCAGCCTCAGCATCGGCGAAAACGCCACGTCGGCCATCGATGTGAAGCTCGACGAGGTTTTGGAGCAAAACGGTGAACACCGTGTGGGTTTCATGACATTCACAGAATCCCCGGGCTTCGTCCGGAAGACGCGACCGGTGATGAAAACGCCCACTCCGTCGCCGTCGGCAGCTCCTTCAACAACGACTGATGCACCTGCGATTCTCGCCCGGACTGATGACCGGAACATCGCTTCGAGTGCCACTCCGGACACGCGGACAACTGCCGTTCCGGGACAGGTGCCGACCAGTGCAGGCACTGATATTGCGGCCGCAATTGAAGCGGCGGTCGGATACATGCCCTCAGGTTATGTGCCAAAGATCGTATTGCTGAGTGAAGGGAATCAGACACTTGGCGACGCCGGCTCCGCCTCACTTCAGAGCGGCATACCGATTGATGTGTATCCGCTGCCGACACGCAGCGAACCTGAAGTGCAGGTTTCTGAAGTCAGAGTACCAGCAGAAGTGCGACAGGGGGAACCGTTCTTCGTTGAAGTGATCATTCATTCCAGTCACGATGACAAAGGGCTGGTTGAGATCTACCGGGGCGACTTTCGGGTCGTCAGTGAAATACGATCGATTAAGGCCGGTGAAAACTCATTCCGATTTCAACAGTCGATTGACCGAGGACGCCTGGCAGACTTTACAGTGCGGATCTCCGGGCTTCACCAGGATACGTTACTGGACAACAACAGCGAAACGGGACTCGTCTACGCGGCCGGCAAGCCTCGTATTTTGATCATTGAGAGTGAGCCGGACCTGATTCGCGAGCTGGCTTATGGACTGGAAGACGAAGGCATTCAGGCCGACGTCAGGCCACCGCAGGGTATGCCTGAATCGTTGTCGGATCTTCAGAATTACGAGCTGCTCGTTCTGTCGAATGTTCCGGCAACCGTGCTCACGCAACAGCAAATGGAGATCGTCCGCACGTTTGTCCAGGAACTGGGTGGCGGGTTCATGATGCTTGGGGGAGAACAGTCTTTCGGACCTGGCGGCTACTACAAGAGTACGCTGGACGAAATTCTGCCGGTGCGAAGTGACTTCGAAAAAGAAAAAGAAAAGCCATCCCTTGCCATGGTGTTGTCGATCGACAAGTCGGGGTCGATGAGCGGAGACAAGATTGCAATGGCCAGGTCGGCGGCGCGCAGCGCTGTCGAATTACTCGGCCGACGTGATCAGGTCGCAGTTCTCGCATTTGATGGCGAGACCTTCGTGATCAGCGAAATGCAACGGGCATCCGACAAGGGTGGAATTGACAGTGATATTGCCCGCATTGACGCGGGCGGCGGAACCAGCATGTACCCGTCCATGGAATTGGCCAATGAACTCCTCCAGGCGACTTCAGCCAGATTGAAGCACGTCATTCTGCTCACAGACGGTGTCTCATCGCCGGGCGACTTCGAAGGCATCACACAGACGATGGTCTCCGGCAGGATTACGGTTTCGACGGTTGCTGTGGGAGAGGGATCGGACACGCAGCTTCTGGAAGAAATCGCCCGAGTTGGGAAAGGGCGATATTATTTCACGACCGACCCGTCACAGGTTCCTCAAATCTTTGCCAAAGAGACGGTTACCGCCGGCAAAGCGGCCATCGATGAACAGCCTTTTCTTCCGCAGGTGATCCGAGCCACGCACGCTCTGAACCAGATCGATATGGACGCCGCTCCATTCCTGCTGGGCTACGTCATCACTCGACCGAAACCGACCAGCGAAGTCATCCTGTCTGCAGAATCCGGTGACCCGCTGCTCGTTTGGTGGCGTTACGGCCTGGGCATGACAGCTGCATTTACTTCGGACGCCAAGAGCCGCTGGGCGGCCGAATGGATGGCATGGCCCGAATTCTCCAGATTCTGGACTCAGGTGGTTCGTCACGTCATGCGAAAGAGTGATTCACGTGGCATTGCAGTCGAGACAACACGAACAGGGCGAGACGTACAGCTGACTCTGGACGCTGTGGACGACATCGGCCGATTCCTGAACGATGCCGAAGTTGAGTTGACGATCATCGATCCACGATTACGGAAGAGTCGTTCCGTGCTCTCTCTGGCGGCTCCCGGCCGCTACACGACGAATTTCCCGACGGAGGGACCAGGCGCGTACCATCTGGAAATGGCCGTGAGAGAGAATGGGCACGTGGTGTATCGTCAGTCAAGAGGGCTCACGGTGGGGTACAGTGACGAATTGCGGATCCGTCCTGCCAACGAACCATTGCTGAGACAGATCGCCAGTCACTCGGGAGGCACATTCGATCCACCAGCTGATTCTGTATTCGCGGACGACCAAGGTCACGCCACTCGGCCAACAGCAATGTGGCCGTACCTGCTGACAGTCGCTTCGGGACTGCTGGTCTTTGACGTGATGTTGCGGAGAATCGATTTCAGTCTTCACTGGCCGTTTGCGCGAGTTTGACATCTTTTCAATCCTGATGATCCTGCGGCCGGACTGCGCCGGATCTGATCCATGGATTTCGTGCTCAGTGGACACGCCCGTTTGGTGCCTGTCGGTTGAGTGGGCGGTGCTGTCGACCGGCCAGCGCCCTGCTTCGGGTGATTGGCACACCCTACCAGCAGAGTCTGCCGGTTCTGATGAGGAGTGATCGGCAGATTCTGCCGATGGCCGCGATGAACCAGAGAAGTCACTGTCAACTGACGTTGGTCCCATGCTGCTGCCGCACTATTCTTCTGTCTGCATTTTCTTACCGCTCGACCGTGACGTGGACTGCCTGGCGATCATTGGGCTCAGTACAGCCGTTTTCACCGCACCCGCGTTCATTGGTTTCTGCCAAATTTGTCTCGGATGAACTCATGAAACCACGACTGACGTGGGTGCTGCTGAGTTGTAGTTTCATTGTGCTGGCTGGTTGCACCCGGCTGACCAACATGATGACATTTAATGGCGTTTCGGAGATTCCCCCGTTGACGGAACCCGATCTGGACGATGACTAGCACGTCCATTTTCTTTCTGCGGAGTCACCGTCCGATGCGGTTCGTCGTCTGTTTCCTGTTGGTCACTTTGCTGGCTGGTTGCAAATACGATCGCTCATTCCTGAATATGAACAGCGACAGTGGCTCCCCATTCCTTGGGCTGCAGTGGTCTGTTGATGCGGGCGCATCGCAGGCGGACGCAGCGAGCGAGGCGACGCAGCTGGTTTCGCGTCAGCTGGCGGAATCGGTTTTGGAGAT
>JBDOMX010000781.1:0-3055 GCA_039831615.1 Planctomycetaceae bacterium | reverse complement strand
CGATTCTCGTGCTGTTGGTGTTTCTGCGCAGCCCGCGTTCGGTGCTGATCGTCGGGCTGTCGATTCCCATCAGTGTGATCAGCACGTTCCTGTTCATGCGGGCCTTTGATCGCAGCATCAATGTGATCAGCCTGGCGGGCATGGCGTTTGCCGTGGGGATGGTGGTCGACAACGCGATTGTCGTGCTGGAGAACATCTTTCGTCACTACCAGCAAACCGGCGACCCTGAAGAATCGGCAATCCGCGGTTCGTTGGAGGTTTGGGGGGCCGTGCTGGCTTCCACGTTGACAACACTGGCGGTGTTCGTGCCTGTGCTGTTCGTGCAAGGGCAGGCGGGACAACTGTTCCGGGACATCGCGATTGCCATCAGTTGTGCCGTCGGGCTGTCGCTGATTGTCTCGATCACCGTGATTCCGACCGCCGCGCGGCGCATTCTGAGGGCGCGTCCTTCCGGCATTCAGAAGCCCTCACAGGACGGTGGATGGAATCTGTTCGGATTGGTCCCACTGGGAATATGGGCGACAAACGGCTTTGCGCGGTTCATCGAACGCTTGCTGACGATGCGCGGCAGCCTCGTGGTTCGCTCGTTGATTGTCGCTTTGTTCGTTGTTGGTTCCGTCTGCGGCGCCTGGTTGTTGATGCCGGAAACCGAATACCTGCCGGATGGCAATCGGAATCTCGTCATCGGCATCTTGCTGCCTCCGTCCGGATATAACGTTGACCAGATGATCCGCCTGGGCGATCAGGTCGAAAAAGACATTGCCCCCTACTGGGAGTCGCGGCCGGGGTCACCAGAGGAGAAAGCCCTAGAGGGGCCTCGAATCGACAATTTCTTCTTCGTGGCCCGCGGACGCCAGTTGTTCATGGGGGGCCGCTCGGTCGAACCGTTGCGGGCTGGTGAACTCGTCCCGGTGTTTGCGCAGGCGGCAGGCAAAGTTCCAGGCGTCATTCCGATCGCCACACAGGCCAGTCTGTTTGAGAGCGCCTTAAGTGGCGGACGGGCGATCGACATTGAGATCACCGGCCCGGACTTGAAGATACTGGTCGAAGAAGGCCTGAAGATCTCTGGGCGCCTCAAGAAACTGTTCCCGGTCACCGATGGCCACTTCGTCTTCCCGAGACCGTCACTCGATCTGTCAAGTCCCGAGTTGCACGTCGTTCCCCGTCTCGAGAAGGCAGCCGAACTTGGTGTGACGACGGCCGACCTGGGATATACTGTCAACGCGCTCGTCGACGGAGCGTATGCTGGGGACTATTGGCATGAGGGAACAAAACTCGATCTCGTCATCTTCGGGGCGGAAGAGTACGCTCGTCTGACGCAGGATGTCGGCAGTCTGCCACTGAGCACACCCTCCGGAAAATTAGTGACGCTTTCTTCAATCGCTCGTGTTGAACTCTCAGCAGGCCCCGAGCAGGTCAACCACAGCGAGCGATTGCGAACAATCACGCTGCAATTGAAGCCATCGGCCGACATTCCTCTGGAAGAGGCATTGCGAATCGTCAACGAGAAAGTTCGCATTCCCACTTTGGCCACGCCGGCCTTTGAGAGTGGTCTGTATCAAATTCGCATGGCGGGGACGGCCGACAAATTGCAGCAGACGCGACTCGATCTGCAATGGAACCTCGTCCTCGCGCTGGTCATTACCTACCTGCTGATGGCGGCGTTATTCGAGTCGTTCTTCTACCCACTGGTCATCATGACGAGTGTCGTGCTGGCGATGGTCGGCGGATTCGGTGGGCTGTGGGTGCTGAACCTGTTTACGCCGCAAACCCTCGACATGCTGACGATGCTGGGTTTCGTGATTCTCATCGGCACGGTGGTCAACAACGCGATACTTATTGTTCATCAAACGCTCAACAACATTCGCATTGAGAAGATGGACGAGCACGCCGCCATTGTGGAAAGTGTGCGAACGCGGATTCGCCCCATCTTCATGAGCACGCTGACAACAGTGCTGGGCATGCTGCCGTTGGTGCTCCCGGTCCCCGGTTGGGGCGGGAACGGCTTGGAGTGGGTTTCCGGGGCCGGCAGCGAATTGTACCGCGGACTGGGAAGTGTGGTCTTGGGCGGGTTAATCGTCTCGACCGTCTTCACGCTCGTGCTTGTCCCGATCGGCTTCAGCTTAGCGTTGGATACCAAGCGAGGTTTCGCCCGGTTGCTACAGTTTCCGTCGCTCTTTCCCCAGTCGATCGAGTTCGAGGCGACCCCACCATTTCGCGTCGAAACGCCACATCAATCGAAGGTGACCGTCCCCGAAAACGGCAGCAGTGTCGATGACGAGCAGGAGACTACTGTTTGAGTTCAACAGTCGACCACAGGCTGGGATCGTGCGCGAACGGAAACTCACGGCCGACCGTGAGAAACTGCTCGCCCAGTTCGCTGTCTCGCAATACATAATAGAAGCCCAGTCGCGGGCTGGCTTCGACATCGAATCCGTGCAGAACGTCGGCGGGGAACCAGGCCTCCAGCGTGTAACCATCTTTGCGGGTTTGGCACGCCAATTGAATCTGTTCGATCTCGTTGGCCGGAGCCTCATCGCGAGCGCGTGCAATCGGTAACTGCTCAACGATGGGATCCGAATTGTCGCCAGCAGACGATTGCAAACAGAAGTGATGACAGAACCGGCTGGCGCGGTGAATTGTCTGAGTGTCGCGCGTGTCGATCCAGACTTGCAGCCCGTCGGATTCAGTCGGCTGATTGGGGACGGACACGATCGGTTTCTTCTTACCGCGAACCGTCACGGCGACACCGAACCCTTGTTCGTTCCATGCCAGCGAGACGTCGCCAATGAAGGCGCCGTCATCCGTGGGATCAAGATTCGGAACGGCACAGCCGGCGGGGAGATCTAGCAGTTTCTTCCCACGCCGAGGGATCGCGGCGACATACGAAGCCGCAAAGGAATAGCGAAACAGAAACGTGGGCGGAACGACGAACGACATAAGGCACGTACGTCAGCGGAAGCTACTCAGCCGCCGACTGCTCCTCGCTCTCGCCTTCACTCCAGTCCATGAGGTGGTCTTCAATGGACGAAACGGTAACAACGTCGTCACCATC
>JBDOMX010001198.1:0-3055 GCA_039831615.1 Planctomycetaceae bacterium | reverse complement strand
TGCGCCTGATTTGACGGGTCTATTGAGACCCAGTAAAAACATTCTCTCGGGACGTGGCTCAGCCTGGTAGAGCGCTGCACTGGGGGTGCAGAGGTCGCAAGTTCAAATCTTGTCGTCCCGACCTTTTGGCAACAAAACCGGCAACAAACTGTCCTCAAATGTTGCCGTGGCCACTTGGGCCGTGAAACTGCGTGTCGTGCACTGCGGCCATATCACTGGCCCCGAAGCGAAGTGAACAGGGCGGGATTGATGAATCTGCTCTCGACTCGTCATTGACCACCGTGCACGAACCACCGGATGAACCGATTCTGCGGTCGGGGACCATGTTCTGCGACACGCGGATTCTGTGCTGATATCCGATCTGGATTCTCAGCATTTGACGGAACATGTTCACTCCGGAACGTCGTCCATCCCATGCAGACGAGCCGCAATTGAGTCAACGTCCCGCCCCACATAGTACTTCATCGTTGTCTCGATCGAACGATGCCGCATCAGTTCCTTGAGATCGGGCGGCATCACTTTTCGTGCCCAGCGGTCGCCGAATGACCGTCTGAAGTCGTGACACGTCGCGTGACGTCCTGTCTCTGTGTCAGTGATGATGCCCGCCTCGTCTCCGATTGAAGACACTATGCGACCTGCGCAGTCCGCACTAACACGTTGGCCTTCTTCCCCCAGTGGATGGAACACGAACCCGCTTCGATCCTTCTGGGACAGCAGGAATTTGCTGAAGTCCGGAGTGATCGGTGCCAGCTGCGCCCGTTTTGATTTTTGAGCTCGGTTCCGAATCCGAAGTCGTGGATACTCGCCAGTCATATCCACGGCGAACGGCGCGTCGCGTCCCCAGGACAGTTTCATTGCCTCGCCACGACGCAGCCCGGACAACCAGAGTCCCGTCATTAAGTGAACGTAGCTGCCACCCTGCGGCCGATCAGTCGCAGTCAAAAGCATGGCTTGGTATTCAGCCCTGGTGAGCGGTCGGCCCTTCATCTCCATCTCCGGTGAAGGTGGCATCTTGATCTTGACCTTTTCCGCCAGGTATCCGTTTTCAGTCGCCCAGTTGCAGGCAGATCGGAAGTGTTTCAGGTAGCCAATTTGACTTGCCGGTGAGAGTTCCGATTCCATCAGAGCCAATCGGTACTTGCCGATCAGTTCCGGCACCTGCTCAATTCGCTGCACACCAGTCGATCGCGTGAACCAGTTGAAGGCCGAATTCGCGCTGTACGCGGTCGCGTCCGCCAGGTGTTTCAGCGAATGACGCTCGTACAGAGCGATGAATTCGTCCCACGTGATCGAGTTCGGAAATGCGTGCCGGTTCAGTTCCTCTTCGAAGAGCAACGCCGCCCTCTCTGCCTCCCGCTTCTTTGTGGCTCCGCTTGCTTTAATTCTTCGCTTGCCTGTGATTGGATCCTTCCAGATAAAGTGAAACCCTTTTCGGCCGGTCTTTCGAAAGACCGAAACGCTAATCCGACTCATCTTCGCTGCCCTTCATTTTGAGTTTCTTCTCCATCTCAGCCTTGGTAGGACGTCCGTCTGCTGCATGTGCAATCAGAGCCGCCTTGACGTCCTCAAACAGGTAGATTGTGGATTCGGTATGCCCCATTTCACGTAACCCGTACAGTGTGCTCAGACTCGCCAGGAACCACTTTTCACAGTTCAGCTCGACGCAGAGAGCCTTTGCCTGAATGAATTGGCTTGACATAACGCTACCACCACCCCGACAATTGGGGGTGTCAAGGATGCTTATCTAAGACACTGGCCGCTCGCGTCGTCTGCCAAGATTTGCGTGAGCGGCTCTTTTTGTGCGCGGTCAGGCCACCATGGCACCGACCTCTTCCAGGATTATTTGTTTCAAATTGAACTCGTCTGCGATCGATTGCAGTGCAGTCAGCCAGTTTTCTGACGCCTCACAATCGTGGATGCGTTCGAGTTCCTCGATCAGTTGGCCGGACTCATTCCAGTTGATCCCACTTCGTTGCAACAACCGTTCGCGGTAGGCGGGCATTAATTCGCAGGCCGGCGTGTACCGGCCATCTTCGATCAGGCACCCAATGGGCGACTTCAAAATCGGGCAACGTCGGGTTTGAATCACCAGGCGTCCGTGACGAAGTGCTGGTTCACCCTGCTTCAGGAGATGCTGAGCGACGCGGTTAAAGACTTCCTGGTTGGTCATGACAATTCCTTTCGCGCAATAGAAAACCCGCGCAAACGCTGGGTCGAGCAGCTTTTGCGCGGGTGAAAATCCGGCAAGCGGATCATTCTGATTGTTGTCGTTCCCTCGACCGGAACGGCATGGAGACTGGTGTGGGCAATCTGCGACCCGCGATCGTACACATGATCATTACTAAGATCAATAATATGACCGTAATTAAGATCATTGATTGACGCGTGGTGGTCAACTTGCGAAAAGTGACTGATGCCGCGCAAGAAGATCAAAACGGAAACCAAGACCGCGTACCTGAAAATCATGGTGGAGCCATCCGTCAAGGAAAAATACGAGCAGTTCATCCACGGACAAGGCAGGGAAGTCTCGGAATTCGTGCGTGACCTGATTGACCGAGAAATCGAGGACAGTGAGGAATAGCCACCGATGGCCAGACGCCTCTGCCGCGTCATCCTGCTGAACGGCCAGGAAAGAAAGCTGAACACTGTCGCGACGTTTGCAGCTGGACAACTGCCACCTGAGGCGAAGATTAATGTCAATGGTGTCTGGAGATGGCGCATTTGTGGCTGCAGTGCTCGTGTAAAAAAGTGGTGTTCGAACGGTCCGACCAAATGGGCTGGCGGTTAGCTGTCAGCAGGCCCGGGCGACGTCCTCCACAACTGCCACGCCTTTGACCACCAGCCGTACGTGTACGCCGCGTGAACAGGAATCGTGATCCACTGCTCTGTCGCGACCATCATCAGCCACCAAAACGGATTACTGGCCAGTCCGCAGATCGTTCCGGCAATCTGGTGCCGTCTCTGTTCACTGAGAATGAGCAGGAATGCGGCACAGCCGAAGATGGACACACCCCATTGGGCTATCAACAACATGATGGTTTTCCTTTCAGAGAGA
>JBDOMX010000857.1:0-3063 GCA_039831615.1 Planctomycetaceae bacterium | reverse complement strand
CTATATTTAGCAGGATTGTAACCCGGCGGCGGTTCCTTCAGGTGATAGGGATGGTCTGGCCGGCCGTAATCCTTTGCCGTGATCCTGTAGGTGAATGCCTGCGACCTGTGGTCGGCTACCCCCGTGCTCTCAGGAAGAATGGTAGCGGGCAATGTATTAGGCACCTTCCGGAAGTAATTTGTATAAATGCGTCCGGCGTGCGGTTCCTCTTTGGATCGGGCTTCGCGTCCAATGCGGTAAGGTATGTCAGCAAATTCTGCCAGGTCTGCTTCATAGGTCGCATCGATGATCACCCTGCCGGTGTAACTGCATCTTTTGCCAAGTGTTCCTTCGTTGTCGCGCTCGCGTGTAATTACCCCCGTGACACGATCGTCCTTCACCTTCACATCCACCGCCACTTCGTTGAATCGCGTCGTGATCTTAGGATGGTCGGCAACCATTTCCGCGTAGATCCTGGCGGCCGTATGCGGTTCCCATGCCCGCCCCTCGGCTATATTCCAACGCATAGGCGGGTCTTGTTTCATGTGCGCCTGCACTAAAGGATCATCTGCCATTTCGGTGCGATGATAGGCTTTGACGCGCTGGCGGAATTCCTCCATCACTCCGCTGTTCGATTCCACGTATTTGTCATCGAGTCTCAGCACTCCCGAAGAAAGCACTCCTCCGAGGCAAGGCGCCTGCTCGATGATGATCACCGTTTTATCGGCACGGGCGGCGGCGATGGCCGCGGCGACTCCGGCAGGCGTACCGCCGATGACAACGACGTCGTAATCGCGATCGGGCTCTGCAGCCGAAGCGATGGCCGTGGTGAGCAGCACGAGGACGGGGAACATTTTCAAGAGTTTGTAAATCATGGGGGATTTCATTTCTTAGGTTTATTGCCCCGCTGGGGCGTGTTGGCTTTCGGAAGATGCTTTTTCATCCGGGCGATGACCTCGACGTGCGAAGGCATTGGCGATTCTGCTGCGAGGTTTTTCCACTCGTTTGGGTCGGTCTGGTGATCGTAGAGTTCTTCGCTGCCATCGGCGTAGCGGATGTATCGCCAGCGTTGGTCGCGCACGGCGTGATTGTTCTGCTCAAGCGTGGAAATGGCGACATGCTTCCAATCCGCGTTTGGGTCTTCGAGCAACGGTCGCAGACTAACACCTTCAAGCTTCGGGTTCACAGGCAGCCCGCAAAGATCAACGAGTGTCGGATAGATGCTCAACAACTCGACCGGCTTGCGGGTCTTGCCTTTCACGCCACCGGGCGCGCTGATGATCAACGGGACATGCGTCGTGCGCTCCCAAAGTGAAAACTTCGACCAACGCTGTTTCTCGCCGAGGTGGTAACCGTGGTCGGAGAAGAGGACGACAATCGTGTTCTTTGCATGTGGACCGTTGTCGAGCGCATCGAGAACGCGGCCGAGTTGCTCGTCGGTCCATCGGACACAGGCGAGGTAAGCGTGTACCGCCTGTTTCCACCGACCGTTCTCGCGCATCCAATCGTGCGTCGGGATCTTTTCATTGCTTAACGACACCTTGCGAGCGGCACCAGGTATGTCGTTCCAGTCAACGGCGTCAACGCGCGGAAGTTGCACGCCTTCAAAACTGTCGTAAACCCGACGCGGCGGAAAGAACGGCACGTGCGGGCGATAGAAACCGAACGCGAGAAAAAACGGTTTGTCGTGTTTGTTGCCGAGTTGATCAGCGACCCAAGTGGCCGTGATGTGATCGGTGAACTTCGATTCGTCATAGTCTTGGGGACCGAAGTCCCAGATACCGTGCCACTGCTTCGGCTTGTCATGAACCTTCTGGTCAAGACCTTTGAGCCACTGTCCCAGACGCGGCCCCACGGTTTGAAAATGCTCTCGTATGTTTGTGCCACTATGAAACACCTTACCGGCGGTCAGTGTCTTGTAGCCATTGCCAGCAAAATGCACTGGCAAACTAACATGCGAACTCAGGAATCCGGGCTCTTTGGAGACGGGATAGCGATTGCTGTAAAAGCCGGTCGATGAAGG
The DNA here is from genome assembly GCA_039831615.1 of Planctomycetaceae bacterium. Classification (GTDB taxonomy): domain Bacteria; phylum Planctomycetota; class Planctomycetia; order Planctomycetales; family Planctomycetaceae; genus S139-18. The sequence goes on along the minus strand of JBDOMX010000857.1, from coordinate 1,061 downwards.
TCGGCGTCCCCACAGCAAGCTGATCCGTGACGGATTGCACAGCGTCCCCTGGCAATGGGCGTTCGTGAAGAGCACGCCACGCGCCGCGAGACGATCGATGTTCGGTGTGTTCGTTTGTGGGTGCCCGCCAAGACAGCCAACCCAGTCATTCAGGTCGTCCACTGCAATCAGCAGGACATTGGAGCGGGGCTCCTCGGCACAAGTTTCCTCGATGAGGAATATTGCAAGGAGGGCAACTGCGATCGCTCGAATGGACCTGATTATTCGTCCGGTATTCACATCTATTTCTTTTTACGCGGAGCAGACACAAAAGGAATGGCGGTCCTAATCATCTCTGACTCCCACCCGTCAAGCAGATCGCTCATGCCTCGAATCCATGTTGCTCGGCGGCGCTTGGATCCCCCTGTTCGATCTGGGAGACGTCAGTCATGCAGACCAGAATAACGCTGAGAATCGAGTAAATCAACATCGAGGGAATTGGACCAGGGCTGTGCTCGAACCGGATTTGCTGACCGTTCGACCAGCGTGGACAGCTCCCTCGTGAGCTGTTGCCTGGTTGTCTTGAGCAGTGGCGTTGCGCGCGGCGGTGTGTTTCACCTCCAGCAGATAGCCAGATCTGTTCGAGACGGCGGATGCATCGACTTCGGCAGATTCGGTCGGGTTCCAACTCGCATCGGTGAAACCGACCGCTGCCGGAAAGGCACCCATAAAATGTTGGGATTTCGGAAGCCGACGCACTTCCAGGCGATGCAGCCGATATTCGCGATTTCTCGCTGCCGAATTGCCGTCTCACGATTCTACGTGCCGGACTTCCGTAAATCACGTCGAAAACGGCATCGTGATCTGCCCGTAGTGTCAAAAAACTCAAACGACCTTTTCTACCAACGGTCTGCATTTACGTCGCCTTCCTGGCGTCAATCAGTATTACGGGGCAGACCCGTCGGCTGACTTACTGGCCAAATCTTGTTTCCAAATTCGCCTGAGGCCTAAGTTTACGTGTCGGCTGAGTTTTTTGACCACACGGGGACAACGACTGAGCCTCATCCACCAGCTAGAACCAG
>JBDOMX010000822.1:7516-13707 GCA_039831615.1 Planctomycetaceae bacterium | reverse complement strand
GATTTTGTAATGCTTTTCTCAAAAAGTATTGAGAAATTGTCAAACCATTTACGAATTTAGATGCCTTGGTAGCTATACGTTGAAGGATAAGCTTACTCCGCCAGACCGTGCTGTTCTTCCTCGACGTGAAAAGCGCCTGCCGCTTCGCGACCGCCGCGACCGAGCCGCGACGGCTCCAGGCGGCGAGCGAGCGCAGGCAGCGAGCCTCCCATCAACGTCGCGCACAAACAAAATGGGCAGATCATAGTCCAAAGCCAGCCGGGCATAGACTTCCACCAGATCAGGACGGACCAGCAGTGAACCCATGTGAGTATCCAGATGGCTCAAAGTCACGCCAAACTGCCGGGCACGATCAATCTGTGCACGCAGTTCCAGGTCCACTTCTTCGGCCCGCGCATTGGCAGCCACCAGAGCGACATTGTCCCACAGATAACCATCCGGATCGACCAGGCTCGGCACCTGCGCTCGATCGGCCACCGGCCCCCAGCGATAATAATCCCACTCGGACGTCAGAGTCAGGTGAATTCCATAATCATACTCGGGGTGACTCTTCGCATAGTCGGCAAATTCGGTGAACCAGGCGCAGGGCACCATAATACTGGCAGAATTCACGATGCCGATTTCGAGCGCCTCGATGGTGCCACGGTTAACAGAATGTGACATCCCCGCATCATCCGCGTGAACGATGAGGTACTTTTCGGCCTCAGAAACGGAACTTTCACCGGCAAGACCTGACGGACTGCAGCCAGTTCCGACACCGACGGTGCAGACCAGGAGGACCGAAAACACAGTGCGCATGGAGGCGAACCCTGAGAGAACGACAAAAATGAAAGAACCAACTCCGGCATGGGCATCCTGCATCGGTACTGGAGAACGTGTCAACGATCGCAACACCTGAGGAACTCAATTTTTTGGGATCTGACGATTCTTTTTCAAAGGAGTTCGTTCACTGTCCTCCAGCCCGTCGGTAGAATCCGGTGTGGCATATTCAGGCAATTGGTTCATTCCAACGTGCAGAATTGCACGGAGTGGAAGGCCGGATTGGGAATAAGGTCCCCTCCGCCACGATATTCCGTCACTTGACACATCCAGGTTCTTGTTTGGTGCGATATTTGCTGCATCTCATTTTGCGGCGGTGTTTCGGCTTAGTCATCTGATTTTCGGTACAATGTTTTGGGAGTTTGCAATGATGAATGGTTCGAGAAATCGAGTTCGAGGCTTCACGCTGATCGAACTTCTGGTCGTGATCGCAATTATCGCGATTCTGATCTCACTGCTGCTGCCGGCTGTACAGCAGGCCCGCGAAGCCGCACGCAGGACGCAGTGCAAGAACAACCTGAAGCAAATCGGATTGGCAATGCACAACTACCACGACACGCACAACACCTTCCCCATGCCGTACTCGATTGACTTCGCCAATTTCAATACCCATTCGTGGGGCACTCGCATTCTGCCGTTCATTGATCAGGCGAACGTCTACAATCAGATTAATTTCGACGAGGCATTCTTTTCGGGAAATCCAGCCCCGGGCACACAGATCTTGATGGGGGTTGTCGGCTTCACCTACGACAACCAGACCCCTTCCAACACGCACCTTCCGGTCTTCAACTGCCCGTCCACACCCAGGTCCTCAAATCTTGTCGAGTTCACCGTTGCTGCGGCCGGTGGCGCTGTGCCTGTTGACCTCACCTGGACCAGCGGGTCGTCGGACTACAAAGGGATTAATGGGACGCTCGGCGTCTGGGTCGGTCAGTTTTATACACCTGTGGTCGGACACGGCAGCACTCAGGAGGGCATCCTGAACCAGCCAAACGAAGCCACCAAAATTCGCGACGTGGCCGATGGAACGACGAATACATTTCTGGTCGTGGAGGCAGCCGGATGCAACGACCTCTACGAGAACGGCAAGCTCGTCGAATCTTACTCATTCACGCCACCAGCGACATATACGGGATCGGCCGGCGGCGGTTGGGCGAGTCTGCTCAGTGGTGAATTCTGGCTGGCAGGATCACTTCAGGATGGCAGCGGCTCGAGTGGCCCATGCCTGATCAACTGTACGAATCAGGACACGCGGAACATGTACAGCTTCCATACCGGCGGCATTCAGGTCGTGATGGGCGATGGAAGTGTTCAATTCATCAGCGAATCCATTTCGACCATCCTTGTGAATGACCTGATCACCAGAGATGGCGGCGAAGTTCTTGGTGAGTTTTAAGATGTCGGTCGTCTGACCGGCCGAGTCCGGTCAGAAGTCGCATTAACTGCCAATCGCTGTCCGGGCGCAACGTATGGTTTCCCACGTGCGTCCGGACTCCGGCGGTCTTTATACAGACGTGTTTGATTGAGGATCGTTTTCGATGCTGACTCCTAACGCTCGCTCCGGCTCTTCGCGGTGGCGAGCAACGTTGGCGATTGCCGGGTTGTCAGTGCTGTTGGCGTCCTGCACCGCTGAGCCGAAAGGCGGCCCCCGCATCGTGGTGATTCCCGCTGAGGGAGAAGTTTTGGTCGACGGCGAACCTGCCTACGACGCGATTGTGGTATTTCACCCGAACACCCCACACCAGATACCGGCCGGAGGAACGGCCGCCCACAGCCAGGGTCAGGTTGATGCCGAAGGGAAATTTGTCGTTTCGACCTACGAAAGAGGGGATGGGCTGCCTGTAGGAGAATATAAGGTTTCGATTACATGGCACGAACGATCGGGCATGTCGATGAGAGAATATGGTGGACCAGACCGACTCAAAGGAAAATACAAAGATCCCGAAACGACTGGCTTCACATTGACTGTGTCTGAAGGCGAAGAAACACTGTCAATCTCCCGCTTTGAACTCACTCTGAAAGAAGAGTGAACCGGCCACCGGCACAAGTTGTGTGTTCCCGAAACCAGTGTGGTCAGATCGCTCAAATCTGTCGGCGAGATGCCGCCCCAATTTCGTTCTGCCGTGAAGTCAGAGCTGCTCTGTGGCGGTCGGGCGCTATGCCTGTTCGACGACGTGGTGAGTCGACTCACTGTCGCGGTCGATCGATCGATTTCCGGAGCAGATTTCACTGGATCTGGAACGCTCATCGGTTCACCGACGCCCTGACCTCGTCAAGAAGGCCTGAGTATCGTGGATCCTCTTCCGCCGCACGCTCAAGCCTCGCTATGGCCATGTCAGTCTCTCCGAGGATGAGCAGACCCTGACCAACGCGCACGTTGGATTCCGCGATGTCCTGATTCAGCTTCTGATGCTCGTCAAAATGTGTGATTTCGGCCCGGAATCCGAATGGCTTGCGCACGTCAGGGTAAGCGATGTCGACCGCAATCGCCTTGGCCAGCAATTCCTGAACCGGCGCAGATGGAACAAGAATCACAGGCGGAAACGGATCGAACGTTTCAGGATTGCGCACTTTCAGTGACGGCAGAACAGCAACGAACAACAGAGCATAGGTAGCCATGTGCAGGTAGCGGTTTCCCAGCACCTGCTGCGTCCGGTACATGTTCGAAAAGCGGCCATAGATCCAGTTTCCCGCACCATCAAACTGCATCACCAGTGCATTGAGCAACATGACCGGCAGGATTTTGTCGAAGAACGACGGCTGCTGCAATGACCTCAGGATCGCATACGTCGCAAAGATTCCCACCCCGTAGCACAGTCCAAACAGCAGCTTGCCGATCTCGTTCTTCGGCGACGTTTGCGGGTCAGTAATCAACAGAGTGAATCCGATCAACACCGACGCATCAAAGGGAGTCTGCGGCGCCAGCCCGAACGACTTCAGGCTGAAGAAGATGACGCTGAGCGATAATGTTGTTCCCAACGTGACGAGCGTCGTTGAAAACAGGAACTGAACAGCGAGCCCCACGATCAGCAACACCTCGAAAAAGTTCGGAGCGATCACAAACGAATTGATCAGATCGGCCCCATAGGCCATGTCCATGCGGTTGGTCAGCATGAGTGACAGTCCGGCGACCGCAGTGACGATGGCGGATGGATTGAAGACATGCACCCTCCGGCCGTCGCGATTCCAGGTAATGAATTCCTTGGTCAACTGTGTTCCCGCAATCAGCAGAAGTTGCAGAAAAAAAAAGTCCTCCCGAAACCAGAAGAACAGATTAATGCTGCCCACAATTGGCCAGGGTCCGAATCCCAGCCGCCACGTCTTGTGCCTCGACCATGACAGCATCGCCTCGAGCAAATACGCCACGGCAACCTGTGCCAGAATCAACAATACCCAGGATCGCACGACGTCCCAGTAAAGCCCCCAGTACAGATAGACGCCCGCCTGGAAAACGATCTGCCAGTAATGCGGCCTTCGAATGTTCCACAACGCGTCGAACCTAAAACCATTGCGCGAATCCCGCCAACACAGACCTCTTTGCCACAGGAGAAACCCTGCCGCCGTCACCAGCAGCGATCCCGATGGCACTAATCGGTTCTGCAGATACATCACACCTGCGATCGCGATCAAGGACAGGCTGAATGTCGTTAGCCATCGCTGGCTGTTTTCGGATGGCTTCATATCGACGCCCCGCCTCAGCAGCATCTTCTCAGGGCGGATCAAACGATCCGCAGTACAACATCACGGTTCAGTTTCTGAGAGCGCCCGTACCATTGCCGCTCACAACAATCGGGATCAAAGCCAGTATATCGAACGCCTGCCGCAGGTTGGAGGACTGCTCCGGCCCAGGAAGAAGGGTGACTCAACAACACTCCACACCGACAGCCCCGATCAATCTTCCCACGCAGTTCAGACCAGCTACTGCGGACGAACATTGGCAGCCACCAGAATGGTATTGTCCCACAGATTGCCATCGGGATCGACCAAAGCTGAAACCTTCTCTCGATCCACAACCAGTCCTCTGGGATACTCATCCCACGCGGTTGTCGTGGTCAGATGACCGATCAATTTCGATGGGGATGCTGTGTACGCAATCACACATCCGGACCGAACGCCAGCAACAAATCTACTGAACAATCTCAGGACACAATGACTGGACATGTTGACAGCGCGACGAATGCCGGGCAACCGCAGAAATCATGGTTACAGAGACTGTGCGATCCTTGCGACGTAGCTGGTGTGGCGTTATTCCGCGTCTTCTTCGCCGGCGCAGTTCTCGCTCATGTGTGGCTGTATTTCTCCAATGATTCGATCGAGTACTTCTTTGGTTCGACTCCGCATCACCTGACCTACTTCGGATTCGAATGGGTGCAGGCACTCGAACTGGACGGGATGCGGCGCATCTACTACCTGATGGCTCTGTCTGCCGTGGGTGTCGCGTTCGGGCTGCTGTATCGAATCAGCGCTGTCATCCTGTTTGTCACCTTCACATACACCTTTTTGGCCGACGCAGGACAGTTTCAAAATCATTTCTATTTGATGAGCCTGATTTCATTTCTGCTGATCCTGATTCCCGCGCATCGGTCATTTTCAGTGGACTCTGTGCTGGTCCCCGACAAAGCCTCCGGCTTTATCCCGAACTGGTGCCGTGTCCTGTTGATGTTCCAGATTGGCATTCCATACGTCTTCGGTGGAATTGCCAAACTCAACAACGACTGGCTCCACGGCATGCCGGTAGGAATCTGGATCTCCGCAAAAAGTGATCTGCCGATCATCGGTCCGTTACTGACCGAACGCTGGATACACTGGTTCATCAGCTACGCAGGTCTCGTGATCGATCTGTCCTGCGTGCCGCTGCTGCTGTGGAAACGAACCAGAATTCCGGCCGTCTGCGTGTTAACCGTGTTTCATCTCACCAACTCGGTGTTGTTCGAGATCGACGTCTTCCCCTGGATGAGCATTCTCTCACTAGCCATCTTCTTTCCACCGAACTGGCCAAGGCGCGTCCTGCGGTTACCAGGTCCGCAACCGCCTCCATCAGTCGGGCACGAACCCTGCGGTTTACGGCAACGCTGCACACTAGGACTCATTGGCATCTATGTCTGCTGGCAGGTGCTCTTCCCGCTTCGCCATCTCCTGTACCCGGGCAATCCCAGTTGGACTGAAGAAGGACAACAGTTCGCCTGGCGCATGATGCTGAGAACCAAGAACCTGTTCATTCGTGTGTACGCGACGGACGGTCCAAGTCGGCAAACGGTCGAAGTGCCGGTGAGTGAATTAATGAATCGGCGACAGATCGGAGAATTTGCCCAGTCCCCGGACCACATCGTGGCGACAGCTCAGTTCTTTGCGGAACTCGCGCGGGCCATCGG
>JBDOMX010000822.1:0-7506 GCA_039831615.1 Planctomycetaceae bacterium | reverse complement strand
TCGGATTAAGCGAAGTGGAGATTCGAACGGTCGCCATTGTGTCTCTCAACGGCAGAAAACCCCAACTCCTGATTGATCCCCATTTGGATCTGCTGACTGTGCGGCGATCGATCGGACCGCAGTCGGGGATCGTGGCGCTGGCAGAGCCTCTCCGCGAGAACGTGTGGAACGCACCGTCTGATGACTGGCCGGAAATGCTGGGCATCCGACTGCCGCTCACGGTTGCTCCGCCCCGACAACTCCAGGGTGCACGATCTGACTGACGCAGTGACCTTGAATTAAAAAGGGCCCGGTGGCCGAAGCCGCCGGGCCCTCTTGAAAAACAACACAGCCGCTCATGACTTGAATCACAAGACGAAAATCTGCGAAATCAGAACTCGCCCACAACCTCACCTTTCGCAGCTGTAATCAGCGAAGCGTAAATGAACGCATCAACGTTTTCGCTGAGAAACCGCACCGAACCATCTGCCAGGCAAATCATGGCCCCACCCGTGTGCCACGAGTACCAGCCGGCCTGATGGGCGTTTGAGCAGTTGATGCCGCAAGGACCTCCACCGTCTCCTGCCTCTGTACCGTCCTGCAAAGAACCCTTAATCCAGTTTTCGGTCCAGCCATCGCCCCACGGACCTCCACCAGTCAAAGCCTGCAGGCCGACTGCTGCTGCATTGGGACCGGTCGGTGACTGCTTGATGCGACCGTAATACAGATCGTTTGCGCTGGCGCGTTCACCGATCAGGATGGTGTTCGACGTGCCATCAGTGACGTCTCGGATTCCTGATCTCTCGGAAAGGTCAGAGAGCGATGGAACGTCAACGATCGGCACCTGCCATTTAATGACCCCGTGCCGATCCCCGGACGAAGTGATGCCCTGTGCGGCCGCTGCTGCACCGCCATAAGCGACTCCGGAGAGCCCGGAACGAATTCCATTGGCAGATGAATAGTCGATCCGACCGGAGGTATGATCCCACGTTTCTCCAGTTGGCGGGAAACCAGCGGCAAGGACAGTTCCAGCCGGGATTTGCCAGGTCACAATGGCATTGTCACCCGGAGCGGAAGGACAAATGAAGGTCGGAATGACTGTGGCAAATGCAGCCGCGGTCACAGGGTCATAAGGATGCAACGTGTCAGCACCCGTGACGTCCGCATACGTGAGTTCGAAGTTGATCGCACTGTAGACGTTGGCCCGATCAAGATACGGCAGTGTGGCCGCTGACCATGACACGACCGGACCACCCACCTTAATCCCGGTGCTGACTGTAATCGGCGTCCAGGTGTTGGAGAACATGTTGTAGACATCGTGATAATTGTGCTGGGCCAGCCCTAATTGCTTCATGTTGTTTCGGCATTGCGTGCGGCGAGCTGCCTCACGTGCCTGCTGAACTGCGGGCAGCAGCAGCGAGATTAAAATCGCAATAATTGCGATCACCACGAGCAGCTCAATGAGCGTAAACCCGCGATTTGGACGTTTGATCAAACTCATCACTATCCTCCTCAAGGAAAGGAAACCAAGAACCAGTTTTCATGAATACAATTATTCAGGCGCGGGGGCATCTGATGGCGTGGGTAAATCGATTGTTCCTAAATCAATGGGTTCGGTCTCCGAGCCAGTCACCGTCACGGAATATTCCGAAGTGTCAGGATCGGAGTACTTCCCCTTCAAGATATCTGGACCCAAGCCGCCAGTCATCAGATAGATCTGCCCGACTTTGAATGTGATTGCGTACTTGCCCGCGCGAACACCATCGCCCTGAAGATAGGTAGAGAGCTCGAAGCTGCCGTCCGGAGCTGCCCAGGCTCCGGCAGATTTCACTTTCACGCCATCCACCACTTCAGCATCCTCAGCGATCGCCTTGATCGACACGCGCATGGGCGGCTCCACGGGCTTACCGTCGACCAGCAGCTTGCCAATGACCTTGACCGTTGCGTCTCGATCGAACTGTCTCTCACTACCGCAGCCGACAAACAACGTCGGCGAAATGCAGGCAATCAGACCGACGACACAAACCCTGAGTACATATGAATGTTTCATGGATCACAAAATGCATTTGAGGCAGCGGTCACGATCGCGACCTAAAATCGAACAAGCGACACTGCAGGATTGAACAACAGAAAAACGTAAACAATCGACTCAAATTTCAGCAGAGAATAAACTTATGTTCAATGTACCGATAGGTTTAGAATAAGTGTCAAACTTCGTCGGAGAAACTCTGAGAAGCCCGAAATCCGCCGTTGTCATTCGACCGGCACATCTTTAGGGCTTTTTGGCATCAACTTGCGACGTTACCACCACTTTCGTCAGCAATATTGCGACCTGAGGGCGAGACGCGGGACAAGTCCATTCGACTTTGCTTTCTGGTCCGACACGACGCAAAGTTTAATCTGCGCCTGATTGCTGGAGCCTGATCCATCTGCGGTGGATGGAGGCCCCGCACCTTGAAAGTGCCGATGCGCACAAAGTGAATCCCCGTTACGCAATTCCCGTGCCGCATTTTTGAGATACCAGACTGACTGGAGATGGTCGAGTGCTCGATTCATCATTCGAGGTGCTTTGGACAAGAATCTCCCACGACCGGCCAAAGTTGACGTGCAGCTGCTTGAATGAGCATGGGCACCGCTGGATAAGCCAGGAGTGGTACCCATGCGTCTCCTCGGGGATGAACCACTTCATACAGCGATTGACGTTTCAGCTGCCGGTGGCGCATTGAGAGAATCGACGTGCGTCAGCAATGAGTGATCACACGATGTCGGACCTCGGCTTCTACGATTCGTCACGGGATCGTTGAAGCTTCTTCAGAGCGTCCAGCAACTGGTCTGCGGAAGCTCGACGCGTCTTCTTCCCAGGCAGGATTTCGCGGACGATGCCCGTCCTATCGATGACATAGTTCTTGAAGTCCGATTTCTTCGGACTCCAGGCACCGCTGGATTCCTTGTTCAAATCCACAGCAAGAGTGAATGTTGACTTCGATGCCTTCCTGATCTTCTTCAGTCCGTCAACGCCTGTTTGTTCTTCTCGATAAACAACGATGACGTCCGCATCCAGTTCCTCAAACTTTTCGGCCTGCTTCTGCAGCTCGACCAGCTGCTTCATACAGTAAGGTCACCAGCTGGCTCGGCTGAACAACAACACAATGTTTCGCTCACCAGCCTTCAGTTTGTCGGACAGCGTGAATTTCTTTCCATCGATTCCAGTGGCCGTAAAATCAGGGGTGGCCTGCCCAACTGTGGCCTCCATTATGTCCTCCGCAAAAACAGCTGGACTCATTGCGAGCAACACGCAACCCATCAGTGTGCGATGCACCATGTGATATCTTCCTCTCTGCAGAGTTTAATGAATGGACCAGGCCATTCTCCGAAAGCCGATCAGGATTCCCAGCCCGTTTCGACGGCAATTCCGAATCGTGTTCGATCCGGTCAGAGAACCGTTCGCGTCTATTCGCGGTTTCACTGCTGCGCAACTCGCTTCCACTTCAGCGTGCCGTGTTGATCACGCCTGAAACGAACTGCCGTCTAACCTCCTGCCAAACCAATGTCGGAGGACCGCGTCTCCGATCGATGTCAATGCCCCAAACACGGTGACGCCGAGCAATGTGGAGGCCACAATCGTCGCATACAACGCCGGAAGATCGGCACTGGCCACTTTCCGCTGGATCCATGCTCCGAGTCCTGGCTGGCTGGACCCCACAAAGAATTCGCCCACAATCGCACCAACCACCGCCACACCGCTGGCAATCCGAATGCCACTGATCATCCATGGCAGCGCCGACGGCAGTCGAAGTTTCCACAGTGTTTGCCACCACCCCGCTCCGTGAAGCCGAAACAGCTCATGCAGCTGACTGTCGATCTGCAGCAGGCCGGTCGTGGTATTCGTGACGATGGGAAAGATGCTGATCACGATCGCGACCAGTGTCACACTGTGGAAGCCTCGACCAAAGGTCAGGATCACCAGCGGGGCGATCGCAATGATCGGCACCGTCTGACACAGAATCGCCCAGGGATAGAAAGCGCGTCTGATCAATACGGACTGAGCGAATGCAAACGCCGTCACGGTCCCGATCAGTGTGCTGATCGCCAATCCGCTGAACGCAGCAGCGGCCGTCCGTACGGTGGCGGCGACAAGCTCCGTTCTCATTGCACCCAGGGCTCGAAAAACATCCGCGGGCGGCGGCACAATGAATTTCGGAATCTGAAAAATGATGATCGCCAGTTGCCACACCGCAATGGCGGCGAACAGCACGACAAGCGGCAGGATGGCCGTGAGCATCGAAAGGATCAGACGTGAGGTGGGCACCACATTCTCATTGCGAATTCTGTTGTCGCAGGACTGACAATACCGTCCCCAGATACTCACCGAACTCGCTGGAACTGCGAACATCGCCGGAGCGATCCAGTGAGATGCATGTCGCACCGGTCACGGTCGCCGGTGATCCACCGAGCGTGACCACCCGGTCGCTCATGTAGACCGCTTCTGCCACGTTGTGCGTGACCATGACCGTAGTGAGATCCAGATCTCCCTGGATTTGCAGAACATCGTCCTGAAGCTGGTGGCGCAACAGATCATCGACGGCGGCGAAGGGTTCATCAAGCAGCAGCAAATCCGGTTCCAGTGCCAGCGCTCGCGCCAGGGACACCCTCATCTTCATGCCACCCGACAGAGCGGCCGGTCGTTTCTGCAGATCACCGCGAGACAACCCGACCAGTTGAGCCAATTCAAGAACACGCGACGATGGAATCGAGAAGTGTTCGAGTTCTCCGGGAAGTCGAATATTGGCATCGGCCGTCCGCCATGGCAGAAGAGTGGCATCCTGAAAGACAAAACCTGTCCGGATGTCGGCGCTGCCTTCCGGTCCCAGAATCTGCAGTGTCCCCGAAATCGGCGACAACAGATTCGCAAAGATTCTAAGCAGCGTCGACTTGCCACATCCCGACGGCCCCACGACTGACACGAATTCGCCCGCCGCGATCTCCAAACTGTCGATCTGCAGAATCCTGGCACCGTTGAATCCTGCGCACAGGTTCTTCAATCGAAGTTGCGTGCCGGCGCCCCGCATTCCTGTCGTGACTGCTGAACCGTTCACGTCCTGAGGCTACTCTGCTGATTCGCGCGTGACGTCGAGAAACTGCTGCCAGACCTGTTTGACATTTCCGGCCTCGACATCTCCCTGGTGCACGTAAATCGCATACTGCAGTCTGAGATCCTCTCCCTGTTTCAGATGCACTGGTTTAGCCGGTTCTTTGCCGTTGGTGTAGGCGCGTTCGCCGAACGGGCTGATCGAAAACAATCCATAGTTGCGAACGTGATAACGGGATGGCCGAAAATTGTCCGGATGATCCATCAGGGCCACTCCAAAGGTCCTGCCGTCGACGGTCCCGGAATAATCGATCCAGGACAAAGGCCGTCCCCAGCAGGCAGCCGTGCCTTCAGAGCCATCGCTGCCGACGACCCTGCCTGTATTTTTTTCTTTCATGGACGGAGCCATCCGATAGCCCAGCAGACCTTCTTTCGTATCCAGAAACTCCACGGGGCCGTGCTCGGCCAGAAAGCGGATGTCATACGTCATGAGGCCATTGCTGTGGATCGAAATTCGTGTCTTCTCTGTGACCACCGGGTCATTTGATTCCGGCTTTTGCCATTCATTGGTCACTTCGAACGCGGCCGTGGGTCCCTCGGTCTGCAGCACAGTGACATCGCGGGTCACGATGGGGCCTTTTTCTGCCCAGTGCTGGACACCGTTGACTTCATCGACAGCCACCCAGATGCCTTTATGGTGCTTGTGGTCGTTGTCTTCCGGATCATTGAGAGCGCGTGTCAGGACGGTGCCATCGGCCGCCTTCACTGGCAGGAAAAATGGTTTCGGAAACCGGGGAGAGTAATTGTAGGTTGCGAAGTCGGCATCACCGATTTTGACCTGCAACTGGTCGTCCTGCTGGATGATTTTCACATCGGCCGCCCGGACGGATACCTGACTGGCACCGAACAGCACACACACCAACAGAACACAGACCGAACGGCTCATGAATGACTCCCGTGAAATACAGTGCCGGATCAAAATAAATTCCAATGCCGGGTTGCTGTTGTCGAAATGGTTCGAAGCATCCGCATGCTACACGAGCCAGGCAGGGCCTGCCACGGATTTCGTGTGCGATACCGGACAACGGGACAAGAGGTTTCTCCGGCGGAGTCGCAGCGTTCAGAGCGTTCGCGTCCACACGTCCAATCACGGGATCTCAGCAAACCACGGGAATTGTCGGCTGGCTGCTTTGGCCCACAAGTCGGTACAATTCTCCATTCGCATCGGGTGGCAGGATTGACCAGCCTGATTTCACATGGCACGGACAGCGGCTGTGGACATGCAAAAAACCGACATTACAGCAACTCCAATCGACCAGGGCCGTCGCTGGCATCGAGCCGGCTTGGCGACAAGCGTCGTCTTCGGGGTCCTGGCAGGAGTCGCCGCCGTCATTCCTGTTGCCGTCAATCATACGGCATTTCGCAACGTGTTCCTGAATCACGCGCTGCAAAAACATGGCCTCACCGCTGAAGCCACTGAATCAACCGGCGGCTGGTTCACACCCTTTGAGTTCCATGATGTGGCCATCTCCAACTCGGCCAGCTGCGTCAATTGTCAGGTGGATTCTCTCAAGTCCGGTCGATCGCTGCTGAGCCACCTGCTCGCGGGCAGCCGTCCGAGGATCGTGACGCTGATCCGTCCGCGGATCGAGATCGCACTGGACGAGGAAGGTCGCCTGCAGCTGGAACCGCTGTCAGAATCTGCTTCCGAGGACATCGCGTTTCAGATTCATGGCGGCGAATTTTCTCTGCGCGTGCCATGGCGGAAGCTGCCCATCGTCGAACTTGACCATCTGGACGTTGAGGGAAAGGTCGTTCAGGAAACCGATGGACGATGGCTGATTGTCAATGCCGTCGACGTGCTGCATCGCGCTCAACTTTCCGATCGCCATACCGAACAGAATCTGGCTCTGGTCGCTCCGCTGCTGTCGCAGACAACGTTACTGAAGGGGACCGTCAGTGCTCAGCTGGACCCGATCCGAATTTGCCTCGATGATGAAATCACTGCCAATCAGGTCTTGCTTCACGGGACTGTGCAAATTCATTCGCTCGAAGCACGACTGCGAAAGAAATGGTCTCAGAGTATTGTTCACCTTGTCGGACAACTCAATCAATCTCAAATCCCTGCGCACCTGAAACTCATGAGCGAATCCTCGGTCGACTTTCACGTGACGGTCGAAGGAATTCACCATACAGGATTCACGCTGCTGCTGCCCGACGTGGCGACGGGACTTCAGGTGGCATCGTCCGGAGTCTTGCGGCTTGACGAACAGATTGACCTGACTCTCGATGTCCAGGTGCCGCTGATCAGGAATTCCGGCAGTTCATTTCTCAATGCTCTGGCGGGTATCGTCCGGGCACCGATCCAGCTGCGGGTCACCGGAACAGTCTCGGAGCCGGTCATCGCGACACCGGACGGCCCAACACTGCTGGAGGAG
>JBDOMX010000543.1:1150-3088 GCA_039831615.1 Planctomycetaceae bacterium | reverse complement strand
CGAAACAAATGTTCGTTCAGGACGGCGCCACCGCCCCAAGCATTCACAAAAAAAACGGTCACGCCAGCGCCACGCCGCTCATCGAGGACGAGCGGTTATATGTTCATTTTGGTCATCAGGGGACAGCCTGCCTCGAACTGACGGGTAAGGTCGTTTGGAAAAACCGAGACATCCGATTCGATCCGGGGTGGGGCAATGGCGGGTCGCCGATCGTAGTGGACAACGCGTTGATCTTCAGTTGTGACGGACGCACGGAACAATTCGTCATCGCCCTCGATAAGAAAACCGGCAAGGTGCTCTGGAGAACGCCTCGTCCGGAGATCGAGAATCGATTGAAGTATTCATTTTGTACACCGCTGTTAATCGACGTCGACGGTCGCCGCCAAGTGGTCATTCCGGCAACAGATGTGGTGGTCGCGTATGAACCGCAAACAGGCCGGGAGATCTGGCGAGTGCGTTACGAGGGCGATTCCATCGTGCCGCGACCAGTGTTCGGACACGGGTTGGTCTTCGTCACGACGCGGTATCATTCGCCTACCCTGATCGCGATCCGCCCTGACGGTAGGGGCGACGTCACCGACACACACATCAATTGGTCCACGCGTCGCGGCGTTCCGGGCACACCTTCGCTGCTTCTCGTCGGTGATGAACTGTACATGATTTCGGACAACGGACTGGCGAGCTGTCTGGACGCGAAGACCGGACGAGTCCACTGGCAGGAACGGATCGGCGGCAACCACTCGGCCTCACTGGTGTACGCCGATGGTCGGATCTACACGCAAAGCGAGGAAGGCAACGGCGTGGTGCTGGCCGCCGGACGGAAGTACGAACTGCTGGCTGAAAACCCGATTGGAGAACGCACGTTGGCATCGTATGCCATCGACCAGGGGGCGATTTTCATCCGGAGTGAGAAGCACCTCTATCGGATTGCGTTGCAGACGCAACCGTGAAGGTGGCTCGTGGCACGGTGCACCGACAAATCATTCAACAATTGAAAGCGTGCTCGCGAAAACCAACATAACAAATCGCTCAACCGGAGCGGCGGTTGGGCGTGTGTTCTGAATCCGAAAGTCGCTGGCCGCCGCCCGGTTAGCTCAGTCGTTATGCAGTCGGTCGGCAACGATCGCTCCTCAGAAGAATGAATACCGAAACTCGCGCCGAAAACTCGAATGGTTTACGATCCCGAGAGGAAATGATCCTGCTGGGGTTCGTCCGCGCTTTTCTTGTTTGGTTCGTTGTGTACATGTTCCTGCAAGGACAAGATGGTTACTTTGCGGTCACCATCGACCGTGTTCACTCAACATGGGTGAAGCTGTTGTTCCTCAACATTCCTGTCCAACTAACACTCACGATCATCGCAAGTTACGGTTTGACGAAAGGACAGTCGCCTGCCAGAACGCGATTCGGATTAGCTATCGCGATTGTCAACGCAGCGTTAATTATCGTTCATATTGGACTATCGGTGATGACTGCATAACAATCCGTCGCACCGGAGCCGCGGGCCGCGTCGCTTGGTGAGATCAACGTCCTTCGCCGCGGCCCGGTGAACGGCGACGGTAGCCGGCAAAGATACAGCCGATCGTATGGCAAACACGATACATCGCAAAGGCAATCGGCTGATCATTCAGACGATGTCTGATCCCAGTCTGCCAGCAAACTTCCTCAGTGTTGTGCATGCATGTCGACAGCGTGGCTATGAAGATATCGTCCTCGATTTTTCCGCTGTGAAGGGCGTCTTCCCAAACACTGCCGCGCCTCTCGCCGGTCTAATCCAACATTACACGGAAGATGGTCTCGACATTACGTTCGATAACGTAAGCGACTACGTCGCGGCCAGTTCAGTCTTATCACCTCGCACAGCCGAAGGGGCAATTGACACACCACTCAACACGGTGTGGCAATTCAACGATTCTGACGCAATCGGCAAACTGACCAATG
>JBDOMX010000543.1:0-1140 GCA_039831615.1 Planctomycetaceae bacterium | reverse complement strand
CGCACTTGCCGCGTTTACCGTCTGTGAGCCTGGCGTATTGAATGCCTTGGGCTTTTGTGTCTACGAGGTGCTTGATAACGTCTTGCTGCATTCGGAACTGGGTTACGGCGGCTACGCGATGGCTCAAATCCACCCGAACGCGAAGCACATCGCACTTTGCATCTATGACACCGGGCAAGGAATCTTCAATTCGCTGCGAGATTCTCATGCGCCCAAGTCTTCAATCTCCGCGATCGAAACAGCAATCAAGAAAGATGTTACCAGTGGCAAAGGTGCTGGCTTCGGGCTGTGGGGGCTACACCAAATCGTTGATTCCAACTCGGGGCGACTATCAATCGCGTCTGGCAGCGGCATGTTGGTCGTCAGCCGTGGCACCGAAAGTAAATTCAACAGTTTCTCTTTCCTTAGCCGTGAACGAAATTGCACACTGGTCGATTTCCAGATCGACTTCGACAAGCGAATCGACTTCGGAACCGCGCTCGGTGGGTATGAGCCGTTGGATTTCTTTATCGAAAACGTAGAAGACGACGATGGCAACGCGGTCTTTTCTGTTAAGAACGAATGTCCCGGCACTGGTACTCGCCCCGATGGAGTGGTCGCACGAAACCGTGCGATGAATTACGAGAAACTTGCTGAGGCCCGCGTCTTGATTGACTTTGCTCAGGTGGAGCATATTTCAGCTTCGTTTGCCGATGAGTTCATTGCAAAAATGGTGTCCGACTTGGGAGTTGATGCATTTCGCGAACGATTCAGTTTGTTGAATCGCTCGTCATTCGTTGCCGATCTGATAGATCGGGCGACCGCAAAGCGTGTCCAGCCGCCAAATCAAGCCAGTTAACAATCACATGCACCGGAGCGGCCGTCGGGTGCGTCTTCCGAAATTATGGAACATCGAAAACTTCACAAACACGGCAGACCAATGCACCTTGGATTCCGATGATTTCTCACTCGTTGCTTTGGCGGCACTCACCCATGATCCCGTCGTCTTGGCTGCCTTGCGCGAAACAGTGGTCCTGGAATGCCCCCGTTTTTGATCCAGGTGTTATGAGAGTACGTGTTGGGTAACAGGGGTAATGTCGCTGTGCTGATGGAGCGGAGTTCGCGCAGCGAACGGAGCGGAATCAGCACAGCGTTGCGTGA
>JBDOMX010000662.1:0-3089 GCA_039831615.1 Planctomycetaceae bacterium | reverse complement strand
TTGACTGGTATCGAAAACATGCTCGGCCACTCCCATGGCGAGAATCCGCCGATCCGTATCGCGTTTGGATCAGTGAGATCATGCTGCAGCAAACCACAATCGCAGCCGTTCGGCCGTACTTCGAAGAATTTCAGGAGCGGTTCCCCACCGTTCAGGACCTCGCAGCGGCAACCGAATCCGATGTGCTGAGACAATGGGAGGGACTTGGATACTATTCCCGTGCCCGCAACCTGCACAAAGCGGCGCGGATGATCGTTGAGGAATACTCGGGGTCGTTTCCGGATGATGTCGACGAATTGCGGACGCTGCCGGGAGTCGGTCCCTATACAGCCCGAGCCATCGCGTCACTGGCCTTCGGCCAGGGCGTGGGAATTCTGGAAGCGAATACTACTCGCCTGTATTCCCGACTGATTGAACTGGATGAGGATCCTCGGTCGAGCGCCACTCATCGACTGCTGTGGGAGTTTGCTGACTGGGTTGTGGCGCCGCGCTCGGCTTCATCTTTCAACCAGGCAGCCATGGATGTGGGTTCCACGATCTGCACCCCCGACGATCCTTCCTGCACTCAATGCCCGCTGCAGAAGCTGTGCTGCAGTTTCAAATCAGGCCGACAGCACAAATTGCCCCGGCTGGCGCCGAAGAAAGAAATGACGGATGTCACGGAAGTGGCTCTGGTATTGCGTCGTGGCCAAAAGGTGCTGATGAGAGAATACTCGGACGGCGAACGCTGGGCAGGATTGTGGGATTTCGCCAGATTCTCTGTCTCCGTCGAAGAGGGAGATCAACTGCTGTCGCTGCCGCGGCACGCAAAGGTCATTCAACCAGGGTTGTTTTCTGCGGATGCTGCGCCGCTGGCCGTCGACATGGCACAGGAACGCACCGGGCTTCAAATGATCGACCCTTTTCTATTGCGGAAGATGCGACATACCGTCACCCGCTACCGCATCCGACTGCTGTGCGTGACGGCACGGCAGGTCCGTGGTGTTCCTGATCGGGCCAGCGGCCTCCGCTGGCAGCCGATCGAACGGCTGAACGCACTGCCCTTGTCAACAACGGCGCGGGCCATTGCGGACCTGGTGATGGCTGACACATGACTCCTGATCGCATGACGCCTCATGATGGCGCCGGTCGTTGAACCCGGATTATTCACGCAGGCCGGACCGCAGGTCGCGAGCGTTGCCGGAACGGCGCAAACTCATCGAATAGCAAACCGCAGAGTGCTCATGAGTTTGAACAACATTGCGACCGAAGTTCCGGCACAGCAAGGGTTTGCCTGGTCCGGCCTGGATTCGGAACGAATAATCCGGGTTAACAGGTGAACAACGGTCTGAATTCGGCGCCGCCTGTCAGCGGCTGAAATGGAACAGGAATGACAGCTCCGATGGCTGTCAGGGTTCTTCCATATCACGCAACTCACTCAGTCCTGATTTCAGTCTATCGATCCCGTGATGAACGAGTGTGCCGAAGTTGATGAAGCGGTAACCCTGTTCGTACGCTCGGCGGCATTCATGCAGTGTGCTGAATGTGATGCCGGCCGGCTTGCCGTGAGCGGCAACCTGTTTCGGGAACTCTGCGAGCTGCCGCTGGAGGTCCGGATGGTCGAGCTGACCAATCACCCCTAACGCCGCGGAAAGATCGGCCGGACCGGCAAATACCACATCGACACCGTCAACGGCTGCGATGTCATCCAGGTTCTCGATGCCGAGCGGTGTTTCGATCTGGACGACCACGCAGGTCTCGTCGTTGGCGGCGGGCAGGTAGTCACTCCAGCTGACGTCCATCAACGTTGTCCACCACGGTGACACACCACGTGACCCGGCGGGTGGATATTTCGCGAACTCGACTGCCCGCTTTGCTTCGTCAGCCGTGCTGATCTGTGGCACCATGATCGTATCCGCGCCGGTATCGAGTGCCTTTTTGATCCAGATCCGATCGAGTCCGGGGACACGCACCATCGATGCACAGCCGGCCTGGCGGCAGATGATCGGCAGCCAGCGGATTTCCTGCGTCCCGTACGGGCGATGTTCGAGGTCGATCCACAGGAAATCGATGTCACAATTGACTGTGAGTTTTGCCACGAACTCGGATGCGTCCGGCACCGCGGCGCCCCATGCTGCACGACGCGCGGCAATCCGCTGCTTCACACGATTTTCAAACATTGGAAACTCCGGCGTCCTGAATTGACCCAGTCCCGCAGTGCGCCGGCGCCAGGTGAAAGGTCTGAACAAGGTGCAACCCGCACCGTTGAGTGGTTTCGAACAGTCAGCTGACTGGATCTCACCTGGAATCACAACGTTATCCCGCGATGCAGTCGTCAGGAAACGACATCATACATTCGTCCTGCCAGCGGCTGGCCGAGTTGTCCGACGACGCAATGTGGTGATTTACCGGTCATTCGTCCATCCTGCACGCGAAAGTTGTGAATCATTGCTTCACTGACTACGGTGAGTTAACCTGGATGGTTCAGGTTCAGCCTCCCATCTGCTGCCTTCCCGGAGAAACTGATGACCGGCACACAGACTCGTCGTGCTTTTCTTGCTCAGAACGCTTTTGCTGGCGCGACACTTGCCGCTGCATGGCATGTGAATCCGAAGCCCGCCGCTGCCTCGAAATCGTCTCTTGAGAAACTCAACATTGCCGCGATCGGAACCGGAAACCGGGCGGCCGGAAACATCAGCGGCTGCGACAGCCAGAATATTGTCGCACTGGCTGATGTTGACGCCAGATTCCTGGACGCGGCAGCCGGCAAGTACAGGGACGCTCGCCGATACCGCGACTTTCGCGTGATGCTTGAAGCCGAAGAAGACAAAATTGACGCCGTGATTGTGGCGACGCCCGATCATACGCATGCTCCGGCCGCGGCCATGGCACTTCGCATGGGCAAGCACACCTATTGCGAGAAGCCGCTGGCACACACGGTCTACGAATCTCGCACGCTGGCGAATCTTGCGGCTGAAAAGAGGCTCGTCACGCAGATGGGGACTCAGATTCATGCGGGGGACAACTATCGCCGGGTGGCTGAATTGGTTCAGAGTGGCGCGATTGGTCCTGTTCGGGAAGCTCATGTGTGGGTCGTCGTCGACTACAGC
>JBDOMX010000254.1:0-13853 GCA_039831615.1 Planctomycetaceae bacterium | reverse complement strand
CGCTGTTGGTGCGGTCGTCGGAGGAAAATCGTCTGCTGTTCTCCAGAAATTCCCAGGAGCATCCGGTTCATCGACAGCACCCATCACGAAATATCGCACCACAGGTTCTCGTTCCACCCCGTTGTTTTCGCCCTTCAGGTGGTGGTCGAACCATCGCACCATATGCTCACTGACGGGCCATGCGGCGTGTTCCGGGTATGTCAGTTCTCCGACGCGATGTCCTTTGTTGAGCCGTCCATGCAGCCACGGACCGACGGCGAGCTGCTGACTGCCACGTGAACCGGGACCACCTCGCTGCCGGCGTCCACGAAAACTGGCGATCGATCCCTGATTCATGAAGTCATACCAGCTTCCGATCGTGAAGCAGGGAACGTTCATTTTTTCAAAATGACGTGTACAGTCTTCCGCCTGCCAGTACTCGTCGTAATGGGGGTGCTGAAACCATTCTTCAAGAAGTCGCTGGTTGTCTTCTGCGTTGCGGCACACCCGGTCCATTCCCTGAAATCGGTCAGGTCGGGTCGTTCCGCCAATACGATATCCTTCTTCAAACAGGCTCAGACCCGTGTCGGTCATGTACTGGCACATCAGATGCGGCGGCTGCGTCACAGCCAGATAATTCTGAGCGTAACCACCCTGAGAGCTGCCAAACGTGCCAACCTTGCCGGTACTCCACGGTTGCTCAGCCAGCCATTCGCAGGTGTCGTAGCCATCTTTGAGTTCGCCCCACTGTAGCGCCCGGTATCCCACCCATCTCCCTTCAGAAAGATGCGTGCCGCGGAAGTTCACCATGGCCACCACGTACCCGTGTCCTGCCAATTCAGAGGCCGAACGACGCGTGGATTCACCGCGCAGGCCGGCATAACGCTGTTCAAAAACGACCGGCCACGGACCGTCCCCAGGAGGCTGGTACAACCACGCCGACAGGTGTTTCCCATCACGCATCGGGATCATCACGTGCCGTTCAGTGACTTCCTGATCTCCGCCAGCGACCAGCACGCTCGTTTCTGACACGGCATGCAGGATTGCCAGACAGGCGAGCACGGCGTGCCTGGCTCGAGTGGCATTTGTCTTGCACTTCATGCTGTCATGTCTCCTCGGGTGGCAGAGCCACTGGAATGTCAGGTCATGATTTGAGCAACAACGGAACGTCTCGTTGGGCATGTTCAACGAATTGGTTTGCCTCGCTGCTTTAGCGCTTTGTCAGCAACTTACTGCGTGGGGGCAAATTGCCATTCCCTTTGTAACCAGGCATCAAAGATCGCCGTGGCCTCTGCGGTGCTGCCAACCGGGCGTTCAATCAGCGTGAGATCCTGTGCATCCACCAATTGGCGCAGGACCTCATCGAACTCACGCGGTGAATCGAGCGGATCACCGACGTTCGGGTGCACGACCATCGCGTCCCATTCCAGACGGCCAAAACTCAGTGACCAGTTCATCAGCCAGGCGAACGACGTGATGAATTCTTCGCGGGACGCTGCTGATGCAGTTCCGGGAGGAGCAATCAGTACCAGATCAGGATTCAGCTGCCGAACCTGTGTTTTAGCCTCCTCCGTGAGTTCTGGAAGAGATTTCCCTTCAGTGCTCCACGGGATGACTTCGACGTTGGCATCGGGCAGCAGTTTCTGAATTGACCGGGCAATGCACTGATCGAACGGTGGCATTGCCAGAACCTTTACCGGCTGGTTTGCGTGCAGTTTTTTGAAGACATGCGGCAGGGCCGGTCGCAACGGCAAGACATCAGCGAGCGAGACTTCTCGTCCGATGATGGTGTGAGCTATTTCTTCGGCAATTCGCTTGTGGCCATTGCAGTTTGGATGAATCTCATCACTCATCAGCAGACGCCACGACCGTGCATCCTGTTCACGCAGCGTCTGATAGGCAGCGTAGCAGTCGCACAACGCGACCTGTTGTTCCCTGGCAACCTCCCGGACCACGTCACAATAACGTTCCAGTTTGTCGGCTGGTCGCACAGCGGTCGTCATCACCGAGTTAGGCGTACACAGGACGACTTCTGCCCCGCTGTCCTGAACCTTGTCGATGATCGTCAACAGGTTGGCTCGATACTCTTCGATAGGGACACTCACAATGTCGTTGAGACCAAACATCACTGTGACCACGGACGGACTCTTCGCCAGCACATCAGTGTCGATTCGTTTGAGTCCGGCCCGAGTGGTATTGCCACTGATTCCTGCGTTGATCGTGGTCACATTTGCGCGTGGACACAGGCGCTGCAGGGCCGTTCCCAGCAAGTCGGTGTAAGCCCGACGACCGC
The DNA here is from genome assembly GCA_039831615.1 of Planctomycetaceae bacterium. Lineage (GTDB taxonomy): Bacteria > Planctomycetota > Planctomycetia > Planctomycetales > Planctomycetaceae > S139-18. The sequence goes on along the minus strand of JBDOMX010000254.1, from coordinate 11,581 downwards.
CGGTGTGATAGTACAGGCCCGTCACACTGTCGCCGAAGCACACGACGTTGACTGGTGCAGTGCCGAAGATCAGGTGTCGCGCGGCCTGCGGTGCGCCCGGCTGTTCATCTGTGGCCGAGAGAATTCGTGCCAGCATTGTGGCTCCTGCAGCACCGCGGCGGCGGGCGTCATCGTTCCAGATTCCCTCGGCGACGGTCACCCACGATTCGTTGTCCGTGATCGAGGCCGCTCCGAAGTTTCCCAGAGTGGCGCCTCGTTCCGGAATCAACACCTGTTCGGTCGCCCGCACGATGTGCAGCCGCTGCGGGTCCACCTGGGCGATCAACAGAGGCGCACGATGTCTCATCACATGATCGTTGTTTAAACCGCGACGTGTGTAGACCAGAAACAATCCGCCGTTCTGCCTGACCCAGTGCTGCTGTGTATTGTAGCTGCCGAGATCGCTCCCATCATCGAACTGCCAGCGTTTGACGGGTCGGTAATTCAGTCCGTCTTCGCTCACCGTGACATACCCGTGATTGTCATTGCGAATGGTGATGAAATATCGACCCTCGAAGGTGATGAGCGATGGCTCATAGAGTCCTCGCTCCACATCCAGTGACATGACGTTGCCATGTTCCACATATTTTAATTCGTCGCCATGGAATGAGCAGCGTACGACGGTTGTGGAAAAAGGGACCGCTGTCGACGCACCAATGTAGAACGGCAGCAGAACGGATCCGTCCGCTTCGACAACAAACTGCGCACAGGCACTTCGAGCCATGTTGAACTGATCTCCTGCCGGCATCTCCAGTCGCCGCCATGGTGACCATTGATTCGTCTCCGGATTGAACACGGCATAAGCCGTTTGATTTGCGCGAGGCTGGTCCTCCAGCTGCTCCCCCGCAGAGCTGTAGCGGACCTGAGCCCCGACAGCGATCAGCCGGCCGGATGGAGCGTGCCAGCCAGGCGTCACATCAGCGACCGCAATATCGACACCGTCTTCATGAACCCAGTCGAGTTCCGGCCGCGCTTCGGGGCCGGACCAGGAAGCTCCCAGATCGTCGGTCAGCATGACGCTCATTCCGGAGTAGTGATCGGACGCATGCAGATGCTTTTGCAGTGTCACGAGTACTGACGGTTTTCCGGTATCTCGAGGAATCGCCGCAGCTCGTGGATGAAACCAGAGCGACTCGCCATCGTCATGTGCCATCACCATTTCACGTGCGATCCGATAGCCAGCCGGGGCGAATTCGGGTGTGAGCACGGACAACAACACTGGAGACATGACAGCAGCCAGCTGACGGTGGCCCAATGGATTGGGATGACAACCATCCGTCGTCCATTCCCGTAACGTCTGATTCTCAGTCTCGGCTCTGGTCCAGTGAGCAAACTGGTCGACGAGCGGCACCTGGAATCGGCGTGCCACCTCGCGGCATGCATCGACATATCGTTCCAGTCGAACATTCGGATGTTCGCCGACTCCGTTGAGATCCGCGTCGAGGGCCCAGCGAGGCTCTGTCATCAGGACTGGCTCGATTCCCTCGACCAGCAGTCGACGGACGATGCGTTCCAGGTTGTCCTGGTATTCGTTGACCGTGATTCGGCTGTCCGACTGACCCTGGTCAACGTAGCTGTCGTTGGTCCCGTACATGACGGTGACCAGTCGCGGCCCGAGCTTGATGATTTCATCCAGCCGTTTGAGTGCCTGGTCAGTGCGTTCGCCGCCAATCCCAACGTTGACGACCTGACAATTGAGTCCTGCATTCTGTAGCGTCGTCTGTGTCAGTGCGGCAAACGTTTCTGTCTCCGTGACGCCGGTGCGGACACCTTTGGTGATCGAGTCCCCCAGCGTGACCACAGTCAACGGCTGCGAAGCGGATTCTGACTCCTGAGCGGTTGTCGGCAGCCGACAGATACATACGACTGCAACAAGGAAGCCACAACCTTTCATCTGAATCCTCAGTTCCAAAGTTCCCGCAGATACGCCGCAGTCTGCGTGGCAGCCGTCGCGGGAGAAGTTTCGTTGTCTTCCGGGCCGGATTGATGGACGGTAATCGTTCCGTCGTATCCGATGCTTTTCAATCCATCAAAAACGGAACCAAAGTCGATTCCGCCGGGCTCATGAATCTGTGTAATGTCGAAGGACACCGGGCCTGCACACCAGGTATTCAGTGTAATACCACCATCCGGGTTGAGTCGCTGGTTTTGCAGATAGACGTTGCGAATCCAGGGAGCCAGCCGTTCGACCGCAGTCGAACCATAATCCTGCCGACATCCTTCCAGATTGGCCGCTTCGAAGATCAGACCGAAGTTGGGACGGTCGATCATTTCCAGGGCGTCCACGATCCCATCGAGCGTCTCAAACAAACTCAGAGTGTGGCACTGATGGACGAGTGTCAATCCTCGATCTGCCGCTTTGTCCGCTGCTGCCTGGGCATGAGGAACGTCTTCTGATTGTTTGACACACACACGCAGCAGTGGTGCGCCGAGCGCTTCTGCCAAATCGAGGTACGGTGTGATATTGCGGAGACAGCCCGGTCCGTGTTCGTTGTTGTAAACGATATCGAAATCGCCGGTGATCATGCTGACGGCTAAGCCATGCTCGTCAAGGATCCGTCGAGCGGTCTGAACGTCGTCTTTTGATGACTGCACACCGATCTGTGACGCTCGCATGCAAATGGCGTCATAGCCTGCGGTGACTGCAAGCTTAGCCAGTTCAGCAAACGACATGCTGGCTTCCTCTTTGGACAGAAACCCTTCCGCAATGCGACACGAAATAGATAACTGCATCGTCAGGCGGCCTCCTTCAGCATGCGGATGAATTCCTTCAGGACGTCCGTATTCTGTCCGTACCCTCTGCCCGTGACCAGAAGACCGTCGACCACCACATCTTCATCGGCGTAGGTGGCTCCACCCTGCTCCGCATCCATCGCACATTTCGGAACGGTGGTCACGCGTTTGCCCTGAATGCAATCGGCTGCGGTCAGGATCTCAATGCCGTGACATAAGCAGGCAATGGGTTTGCCTGCTGCGGCAAGCTCCCGCACGACCCGGCACAGATTCTGGTCGTAGCGAATGTATTCCGGCGCACGCCCTCCGGAGATGAATGCTCCGGCGAAGTCATCGGGCCGCAGGTCGGCAAAAGCCACGTCGGCCTGAAGATGATATCCCGGACGTTCCTGGGTGATGTCCCAGGGCACTTCGGGATTGGGCGGTATTTCATGCAGGACTGTGTGGTACAGCCGAGCCTCCGGGCCGGCGACGACGACATTGTAACCGTCTTCGGGCAGTCGGTAGTAAGCGTAGAATGTATCGAGCGCCTCGGTGGCGTCGCCGATTGGCATCAGGATGTTTGGCACTCTGATCAGTCCTGCTGTGCGGGATCCGAAGAAGCATGCGCTGGTGCGGCAAACATTCCCGCCAGCATGCCAATCAACACAATGGAACTTGTCCCGACGACGATCGTCATGAATGAATGCAGCGGATTGGACCAGTCATTCAGGGCAGTCGGCCACATTTTTGTCTGCGAGAGCGCCAGCCACATGATGATGAGCAGTCCGAGCCCTCCGGCAATCATGGCCTGCGGGTTGCCGGCTCGTTTCGAAATCAATCCCAACAGGAACAGTCCCAGCATTCCTCCCGTGAAGATGCCCTCCAAAACCCACCACGCGTCCAGCGCGCTCTTCAGGTTCATCATCGCCAGGGCCAGCGCGGCAAGTGTCCCGCCCACCCCAAACACCAGCGTGGACCCGTACAGCACCTTCATCGAATCCCGTTCGCCCGCATCAGGTTTGAGGTAACGCTTGTAAATGTCGCAAAGCACCAACGTCGCCGAACTATTGAGGCTCGTATCCACGCTGCTCATGGCGGCCGCAAAGATGGCGGCAATCAGCAATCCCGCCAGTCCTGCCGGCAGTTTGCGGACGATGAAATGAGGCAACACCTTGTCGCCGATCTCTTTATCCCACAGCGCGGCGGTTCTTTTTGCGACAGCGGGCTCTGAGACATCCACACCTTCGGCGAGCAGCTCCGTTTCAGCCGCCGCCGCGATTTTTGCGGTAGTTTTGTCCACCTGCGCGGCCACGTCCGATGCGGTGGGCGCTGCGACTCCTGAGTCCATCAGTTCACTTTTGGCGGTTTCAGATCGCACTTCATCCAGCAGGGAGGTGTCTGTGTGGTACAGGCTGTACAGGCCCGTCCCTATGAAGAAGAACAGGATGGAAACCACCGGGAACAGAAGTGTTCCCAGCCACACGCTGAAAATGGCGTCCTTGTCCGATTTTGCGGTAATATATCGCTGTACAAATGACTGACTGATTCCAAAGTTCTGCAGGTTGATGAAGAGACCATACAGCAGCACCATCCAGAAAGTCGGGGTTGCCATCAGGAGTGTCGCAGGGTCGGCACTGAAACTGCCCAGACTGAATTTGTTGTTTTCATTGGCGACTTCGAACAACTGCCCCGGGCCCTCCGGCATTTCCATCAGGACGATGCCCGCGCATAAAACTGCGCCGCCGATCAGGACGATACTTTGAGCCACATCGGTCCAGATCACCGCTTCGATTCCACCCAGCAAAGTATAAATCGTGACCATCAGCCCGGTGACCACGATGATCGTACTGACGGGCCATCCGGTCAGCGGGCTCAGCGCGAGAGACACCAGATACAGAATCGTCCCGATTCGCGCCATTTGAGACAGCAGGAAGCACACTAACGCGTACATCCGCGCCCACGGACCGAAACGATGTTCCAGCTGAGCATACGCCGATACTTCGCCTCGCTTGCGATAGAGCGGCACGAAATAACGCACCGCAATCACCGCGGCAATCGGCAGGGACAGGCCAAAGACCCACGAATTCCAGTTGCTGCTGTAAGCCTTGCCGGTATTGCCGAGAAACCCAATACTGCTCACGTACGTGCCGAAGATGGATAGTCCCACCGCCCAGCCCGGGAGTGAGCCGCCGGCCGCCATGAATTCCTGAGTCGACCCGCTCTTGCGTGCAAACCAGCACCCCAGTCCAAAGACGCCGGCCATGTAAATGATGAGGACCGCAAGGTCGGTGGTGCGAAGTTCCATAGTGTCCGTTTCAGGGGATGTTCTTCAGACAATTCTGTGCGCCGCGTCGGTACTGTGCTGCGTTCGAATGCTGGAATGCAGTAGTTTTAGTGCGGCCGATTGTTGACCCACTTGCCATCACACGCAAGTCAGACCGACATGGGGTGGCAGAGAACCCGAAAACCGGCGGGCCCAGGAACCTGTTCTCGTCAGACCGCGCCGCGGCAGACGGGCAAGGGCTGGTCACACCCATTGCGTTTCCTCGTCCTCCGGCTCTTCCTCAGAATCGAGTGCCTCCAGTTCTTCGGGAGTGAAGAATCGTTCAGCCAGAATTCGTACCGGCACCAGCAAACATAGAAACAGCGGAAACAGGATTCCCAGTGGGGTGACTTCAACGATTCCGAGCACAAGCAGACAGGCCAGTTGCAGCATCGTAAACTTATGGATCGTCCACATCGGCACGCGGCGAATGTAGTGCGTGGATGGATACAGCGACGAATCCATCAGCCACAGCCGCAACCGTTCGAAGAACTGGTTTCCAGCCATCGAGACAACTCCCATGAACAGAAACAACCCGTAAAGTACGGCCATGGGGATGATCTTTAACAACGGCAAGGCAAACACGGAGAGGCCGATCATCAGGTGAATGGCCAGCCCCGTGACTCGGGTTTCCCGGACGTGCAGCACCCGTTCCCGCGCGTCTCCGTCCCTGGTGACGACGCTTTCAATCGTCGCCAGGCTGTGGACGTGATTCAGCGAACGGACCGTCGCTGCGACCAGCCAGGGGAGACCGAACAGCGAACACACAGCAATCAATACACCCATCACTGCCAGGTCGTAGTGGTAAGCCTCTCCCTTTTGCAGTTTGTGGTCACGACTGTTGATCAGCCGAGCCGTGATATTCTGGTCCAAAAATACGAGCACGGCCGCCAGAAGTGCGGGCCCAAGGGCGGCGATCCACACCCAGCTCGGGGCATCGAACGGATTGACGAGCCACGATCGCTTCACGTCGGACTGGTTCAAGCTGGGTCCGATAATGTCGGGCGCGGGCAGTCTCGCTGTTACTACATCATGGAACCATGTTGCTGCCAGCAGCGTCATGACCGCGAGGGCAATCGTGGGACCGAAATCGGCGAGGAACTCCCGGATTTGTGGTAAGAGATATCGACTGCGGCGGAACCGGGAGAGTGTGAACGCAATAAAGAACGTCCCCATCGCCAGGATCAGTGGCACCAGCGCCTCATCGTGACTGACATGGTCAACTTCATAGACGCTGGAGACGATGTGCGCGAGCGCCTCAACGGCGGCATAGATAAAGATGATGGAAATGAGTGCCGCAAATATTTCATCTGTAAAACGTGTGAAGTACTTCATCAGGCAACTCGCATCCGTGGCTGCGAGTACAATCAACACAATTCCCGTCCACAATCCAACCCAGGCCCTGGTTTCCAGAAAATACTCCCCGAGTCCTACCTGACCGCAAAGCACGTAAAGCAACCACGTGTAGACTAACAGCGGACCGGTGCCACCCAGAATGATGAGCGGCTGTCCCGCAAACAGTGAGTACACCACGCCACACAGTGCTGAGCCAACAATCATTTCGACCGCGCCGATGTGATTTTCCGTCAGCTCAGCCATGATGCCGCCGAATGTGACGGCGGGTGCCAGGCAGGCAAAAAACAAGAACAGGACCGAAGCGACGCTCTTGCTGTGGAAGCCGTCGCGAAAATCGCTGGCGTAATGAGGCAGCCGACGACGAATGTCCTGAATGACTCCGCCAAACAGTCGCCCGGTCCAGGCGAGGCTGTCGGGGCGTTCAACTTTCGGAGCCGTACGCGCTTCGAATCGATCCAGTGCGGTGATCAATTCAAGTTGGGTGGGTGCTTCCGCGGCGTCGTATCGAAACTCATCATCCGACATGAGTCGTGCGATGTTGGCCAGCGCATCCAGATGCTGTTCCACCGCCCCGGTCGGACCCAGCAGGATCACCATAAACTGGACAGCAACCCCGTCCGGTGCTCCGAGGTTCATTGCATGGGCGAGCCGAACGAAAAAAATGACCGGTTCCTGAACTGCATCTGAATAGGCATGCGGGACCGCGACCGCGTTTCCGATTGCCGTTGAGTGCAGCTCTTCACGCGAAACCAGTGCGGCTTTTAGGTCTTCCTGCTGCGCCGCCGCAACTGTCCCGCGGGCCACGAGGTAGTTGACCACATGACGGAAGATGGACGGCATGTCCCGCGCGTCGAGATCCAGGAGAAAACACCCGTCGAGCAATGCTTTGCGAAACTGCTTCAGCTGATTTCTCCTGCAACAGGTCTCTGCAAATTCGTTTCCAGGCACCGATGACGATCCGGTGCGCCGCCCGTTCTCCGAAAAGTGATGACGTGTGCGGAGCGGGGCAGCTGTCGATCGCAGAGGACTGTACCCTGCAGGCCGCCCCAAATTCAAACCCTCACGAATTTCCGCAACGATGGGAGACCAGTTGCATCATCGCCCGCTGCCGTCGCCGCTGTCACTGTCACCTCGCCGATGTAGATGCTGCCCTGCGAATCGACGCCAATATCATGACAGGCATAGAAACCGTCGGGTCGACGCGGATCCAGACCCCCGCCCCACCGACTCAACAGCTCTCCATCCCGATCGAAAATGCTCACGCGACCTCCCGTCGGAACATCGGGCCGCGGTTGCCAGGGAAAACGGCCGTTTTGATTGCCGAGTTCCGCTACAAAGAACGTGTCGTCGCTGCCGGCCAGTACCTGACACGGCCGAACAACATCAGTCCACAGCTGCAGCAGTGATCCCTCACGGTCGAAGATCTGGATGCGGCTGTTTTCACGGTCGGCCACAAGGATTCGATTCGCGGAGTCCACAGAGATTCCGTGCGGAACATTGAACTGACCGTCAGCGTCGCCCGAAGACCCCCACGAACGCACGAAACTTCCGTCCGCATCGAAGTGATGAATGCTGGCGTTTCCATAACCATCGGCTACAAACAAATGTCCGTCGTCGGCGACTGCAACATTTGTCGGCAGATTGTATGGACCGCGTGCCACCAGATCGCGGTAATCAAAGCCGCGGACTCCGGTGTCCGACGGCACTCCCGACGGTCCGATGTTACGGAGCAACTTCCCGTCCGAGGTGAACTGTGCCACCCTGTGTCCCAGATCATCGGTCAGGTACAAGGTCCTGTCGGGTGCTGAAACAATTCCGTGTGGCCTTACAAAAAAATCGTCACCCCACGCCTCCACGAACCGGCCATTGGATTCGAACACCAGCACTGGTGGATTGGCACGATTGAAAACGTAGACGCGGTCGTCTTTGCCGACTGTGACGCCGATCGCTTCCACAAAGCCGATGTCATCCGGCATCTGTGGCCAATCCGGCACAGGTGCGTATTGCCAGTCACCGTATCCCAGTATCGGATTTGTATTCTGCTCGGAACTCATTTGTCTCTGGTCCTGGTTTGCGTTCGATCGAGATTCTATCACCTCAGCACGACAAGTCCGGAAGGCGAATGCCGCTCAATGCTCGGCCGGCAGGCACGGAATGATACACCTGCCGCATCCAGCTATTGAAGTTGCAGCGGTTCGCCATGCCGTGCGATTTCCCAAACCGCCTGATGCTGGAAGGGGAAATTCGAACGAGCGGTTCGCTTGCGTTGGTTCTCAGACCAAAGCTTCAGAGCTACAGCGAATTACGCTGATTCGTGGCCGCGGCGGGAGTGCCAGAGCCCATCATTCATTGGTCCCCGCGAGCCAGAACCCGCCACGACTTTTCGAAAACTGCTCTAGCAAACCAGTGTTTCAGCAGGGCTGCTGCCTGGCAGCCACTGTTTCCTGTCAAAACCGATGCTGGTGGCATCGTCAATATGGTCGACGCTGCCAGCGTCGACAGTGACATTCGTGTCTGGACCCGTTGGGCGACGTGACGACAACTCCTGTGAATGGATGCTGCCCCACGACCGGCGGTACAAATCGACCCACTTATTAGATCCGGTGCCGACGGCGCTGCCATCCAAGCGCAAGGATGCCGAGCAGGCCCGTTCCAGCCAGGGCCAGGGCTGACGGTTCTGGAACAGCCGTCGTCGCGAGACGATGTGTACCAGGCGTTGTGTTCGCCAGAATGAGGGCTAATTCTGTAGGGTCATCGCCAGTTTCCAGGAAATCAGTGCCACCAAACGTCCATTCAGCGGCGTTGAACGTACTCGTTCCGGTCATCACGCCCGGATTGCGAACGGCATAGCTGTCAGTGTATTCCCAAATCTCTGAAGTTCCGTCCACGCCACGAATTCCATAGACGTCCACGACGGTCCCTGTGAGGTTCCCAAATCCGTCGGTCACGGCGAGACCAGCGAACAACGCGACCGCATCGTCCCCATTGATGACGGCTCCTGGACCGAAAAAATCGGGGTCAAACAGATAGGTATCGAAGAAGGTCCCATTGCCCGGTGAATCACCATTCTCGTATGAGATCACGTAGGAATCGCCAGCAGCAATCGTTCCTGACAAAATGGTGGAAACGCCGCCGCCAAGTTCCAGGTTGCCGTTGTTGAAGTTTCCGATACTGAACAACGACAAGTCGATCGACGCGCTGCCCGTGTTCGTCAGCTCTACAAACTTTGGCAGACCGCCCGGCAGTGTCGAATCGACAATCTCAGAAATGATCAGTGGTCCGCCTGACGCCGTCGCGCACGCCCATGCGACCACCCAAACGGGCCCGTTGAAGCAGAGAAATCTTCGCATTTGACCACCTGTGATGTGAGAGCCATCAGGACAAGAAATACATACGTAAGTACTATGGAGTATACTACGTGTAGGCGTGACATTAATATAATGGCTTCGGGCGATTCAAGTGTGCGAGACCTGAAAACCGTAAGTTTGGGGTAATTCAGCCATGTCTGCTCAGGTGGCCACGGGCCATTGTTCTCTGCCACTGTGCCGAGGCGTTCTCATGAAGGCTGGCAGGTCATTGAATATGCTGTTGGAGGCCTGCAGCGCTCATTCTGCAGTTTCGCTGCGGCACACCGGAACGCACGTGGCGACGGCGCTGGCACGGTGTCAATGTCGACGCTGGCAGCGTCGACAACGTTGCCGATGCGGCCAGCATCGGTCGTGCCTGGGAACAGTGGCTGCCAACGAACAGCACTGCTGAAACACCGGTTTGCTGCGTGCCGAAGCTCTGGTGAGTCTGCGGGCTCATCCTGCACGGAGGGTGCTGTGTTGAGCTTGTGTATCTGAACTGGCGGGCGTGCCGGCAATCGACGGATTCACGCCAGCTTGAAATGACCAACGTGGTTACATTTCGGTCATGACCGATTCGAGACTGTCCAGATCCATCGCCGTGTTCAGTGAGGAATCGAGGTACTGGCGGCGGGCCTGTTCGAGGAGTTCTCTGCAGTCGAACGATTGATCAATATTCACACCGAAGACTTCAAATTCCAGCAGCACTTCGTCGCGGCATTCGATCGCCAGGTCTGTGAAACCATCGATATCAATGCCGAAGTGGACTTCCAGCCAGGCCCGGCAGGAATTCACCACCGCTGGATCTTTCTGCCAGATTGCTTCCGCCAGCAGAGCCCCGCCGCGAATCGCCAGCTCAATGGGCTCATTCGCCGAGTTGTCATGGTGCCGCCGGATTGCTTCGAGCGTGTCCTGAGGGAACTTCCATTTCTCAAGCAGCCTGGCTCCAACGGTCGCATGACCGAAGCCATACGCCTGGCGCTCCGCCTCGCAAAGCTGTGCGCCCGGATGAGCCCGATAAAGCGTGAGGTAGTCTTCTCCTTCCGCCTGCGCCATGATGAGTGATCCGAGATTGGCGAGCAGACCGGCGGTGTACACGTCGTTTCGGTCCAGCGTGCCGTCGTCACCGATACGCGATGCGGCACAAGCCATTGTCAACGCGTCGCGCCAGTACTCGTCGCACATCGATTTGGCCGGTCCCGCGGCGAAGGAGTCGACAATGCTAAAGGTCATAGCCAGCAGGCGAACGGTCCGCTGACCCAGCAGCGCCACCGCCTGGTTCAGGTTCGTCACTGGATTCCGCAGGCCGTATCGTGCTGAATTCACCACTTGTAGCATTTTTGCCGACATTGCCGGGTCACGCTGGATGCACTCGACAATTTCGCGAACGCCAAAGTCGTCATTTCGTGTGAGGTTCAGCAGCGATTGAGCGACTTCCGGCGGAGAATGCAGTTGATCCGCTCTGTCGAGCAATGTATCGACAATGAGCTGCGTACCCTGGCCCGACATTTCTGTTGACTCCTGTTGACCCATCATGATGATCCGACAACTGTTATGCTGAATGTGACGCTGCCCGCGCCGTGAAGCCCTGCCGAAGTCTAGCTCACGGATTTCGGACGGATTCCATTGGGTCGTACTTCATTACCGTCGTCAGGTGAGTGGCTTCACCGTCTCCTACCAGGTTCCCGGCCCTGACCAGAGTTCGTTCAACCCGCCCATCAATCGGCGCGGTGATCGATGTGTACTCCAGGTCCAGTTCGGCCAGTTCCAGAGCGGCCTTTGCTGCTTCAAGCTGGGCGGC
>JBDOMX010000196.1:0-3095 GCA_039831615.1 Planctomycetaceae bacterium | reverse complement strand
AATTGGTCGCAAAGCCAGCGAGACCGCAGACCTATTGGCGGACAATACAGGTTCCCGGTTCGATCGTTGACCGACCCGGACGATCCGATCGGGGCGTCACCTCACCTGCGGTTGGAGTCGTGTCAGAAATCCATGCGTTTCCCGGTGACACGGTGCGACCGGGCGACCGACTCTTCGCACTCAGACTGTTCAGCGAGTACCTGCAAAACACTCAGAAGGAGTTGTTCAGTTCAACCAGGGAAACAGAGCTGATTCAGGAGCAACTGGACCGACTGCGCCCGCTGGCAGACAAAGGCGGCATTCCAAAAACCAAGATCATTGAACTTGATAACCAGCTTCGCCGACAGGAAGCCGTCATTGGGGCTCATCGGCAGGACTTGCTGACGCGGGGGCTTAATCCAGAGCAGATTAAAAATGTTTCCAACGGACAGTTTGTGTCGACCGTTGAAGTGGTCGCACCACCACTAATCAACGAACGTGAAACACTTGTCAGCATTCGGCAGGCATCTTTTCAGCAAGACCGGGCGAATGAGGAGGGCTTTGCCTTTGAAGTTCAGGAACTGAACGCCGAACTCGGACAGCAGGTTCAGGCCGGACAATTACTGATCACGCTGGCGAACCACAGTTCGCTCTATCTCGAAGGGCACGCCTTCAAGCGTGAAGCACCCTATCTTGAGAAGGCGGCTCAGAACGATTGGAAGATTTCCGTTGAGTTTGCGGAAGACGAACCGGAAGGCTGGCCGGAATTAGAGCAGTCGTTTGAGATTCGGTATCTTTCGAACACCATTGATGAAAACAGCCGGACCTTCGATTTCTTCATCCCGCTGACGAATCAGTCTCGATCCTACAAGAAAAGCGGCGAGACCTTTGTTGTCTGGCGATTTCGACCCGGCCAGCGAGTACGACTGCATGTGCCAGTGGAAGAACTCAGTGATGTGCTGGTACTGCCGAGTGCGGCGATCGTTCGTGAAGGTCCGGAAGCGTACGTCTTTCAGCAGAACGGCAACCTGTTCAATCGAATTCCCGTGCAGGTTCTGCACGAAGATCGTGTGAATATTGTGGTTGCCAATGACGGTAGCGTCACTCCCGGTCTCTATATCGCGCAAAGTGCAGCAGCGTCACTCAACCGCGTGCTGAAAGCACAGGCAGCGAGCGGCATGCGTGCCGACGTCCACGTTCACGCGGACGGTACCGTCCACGCAGCTCACTGAGGAAACCGCGATGCTCAACGCCATTATTCGATTTGCACTCCGTTACCGCATGCTGGTTCTTGTGATCAGCATGGTAATGATGGTGTACGGTTCGTATCTCGCGACACAAATGCCGATCGATGTTTTCCCGGACCTCGATCGCCCTCGCGTCATCATCATTACTGAATGTCCCGGCCTTGCGACCGAGGAAGTAGAAACGCTTGTCACTCAACCCATTGAGATTGCGTTGCTCGGTGCTAACGGAGTTCAGGCCGTTCGTAGTCAGTCCACTGCGGGACTAAACGTCATCTACATCGAGTTTGACTGGAAAACCGAGATTAAGTCGGCACGTCAAACAGTTCAGGAACGCCTGATAACGCTCGACGGAATCCTGCCGGATGGCATTCGGCCTCAAATGACGCCACCCGCGTCCATCATGGGACAGATTGTAGTTGCCGGAATCTACCGTCAACAGGGACCGAACGATGGCGAGTTGTATCCCATCGGAAAGACCGGGCTGATTGCCGAAATTGTTCCGAACGGCGACGCACAACCGGCGATGTATGTCTGGCAACCGATGGATCGACACCGCGTGGAATCGTGGATGGCGGTTGCAGTGGATGACGGGACTTGGAGTGCACCGAGCCGAAGCGACGGTCTCTTTCAGATCGAAGAGACGCCGCATGCGACGATGACCATCGACGGCAAACTGCATGAGGTAACATTCCCAACCGAAGCGTCCCGCCAGCTGTCTCTGCGAACTACGGCGGACTGGATCATCCGCCCGCGAATCCTGAAGGTGACGGGAGTTGCGGAAGCATTCATTCTGGGCGGTGATAAGAAACAGTATCAAGTACGGATCGATCCTGCCGCGTTGCTGGAATATAACGTGACGTTGCAAGAGGTCGAGCAGGCTCTCAAAGACAGCAACATCAACACGAGCGGCGGCTTCGCGGTGAAAGGTGAAACGGAACGCCCCATTCGAGTTCTCGGCCGCCTCGGTCCTGAACCGTACAAAGTGCTGCACGACTTGCGTCAGATTCCTGTGAAAGCCAACAAGAAACGATCGGTGCTGCTCGGTCAGGTGGCCAATGTCGTCGAAGGTGCCGAATTCAAACGCGGCGACGGAAGTGTCAGCGGGCGTCCCGGAGTGGTGTTCACTGTCGTCAAACAGCCTCATGTCGACACTCGCGGTTTGACGGAACGACTGGAGATCGCCTTTGCGGAAGCGGAAGAATCGCTGACCGCAGACATTGCCATCAATCCTGAGTTGTTCCAGCTCCGCAACTTCATCGATCGCGGTATCTTCAACGTCGGTGAAGCACTCGTGATTGGTGCCGTACTGGTCATCATCATTCTGTTTCTGTTTCTGCTGAACTTTCGCACGACTTTCATCACGCTGACAGCCATTCCGCTGTCGCTGGTGATCACGACGCTCGTGTTTCGATTGATCGGATACATCTCCGGAACGGAACTTTCCATCAACGTGATGACGCTGGGCGGATTGGCAGTCGCAATGGGCGAACTCGTCGATGACGCGATCGTCGACGTGGAAAACATCTTCCGTCGTTTGAAGGAAAACAACGGACTCGAAACGCCACGGCCAGCGATTCAGGTCGTCTACGAAGCCAGCAAAGAAATTCGCAGTGCAATCGTGTTCGGTACTGCCGTCGTAATTCTCGTCTTCCTGCCACTGTTCGCACTTTCCGGTGTTGAAGGCCGGTTGTTCACGCCGCTTGGCGTCGCTTACATCATTTCGATTTTGGCGTCGTTGTTCGTGTCACTGACAGTCACTCCCGTCCTGTCGTTTTACCTGCTGCCGCAATCAAAAGCGGCCCATGCCGAGAAAGATGGCATCCTGCTGCGATCCATGAAATGGATGGTCAGCTACCTGATTCGCCTGAG
>JBDOMX010000089.1:0-13877 GCA_039831615.1 Planctomycetaceae bacterium | reverse complement strand
AACCATTGCTGTCCGCGGAGCGTGCCAGATCCATCCACGGGACGGCCCAGCGTTCGCCATACTGCGGCGACTGCAGCAGTCGATCGATCACGCGTTCATACGCGTCTTCAGACTGATCATTGATGAATTCCTCGACTTCAGCCGGAGTGGGAGGGATTCCAGTGAGTGCCAAAGAAGCACGTCGCAGCAGCCGGCGACGGTCGAGCTGTGCTGTCGGTTCCAGTCCTGCGCGGGCCAGCTGCCGCTGAATGTACTGATCGATGGGGCCCACCGAGGAGTCAGGGTGCGGGAGCGCCGGTCGTTCGATGGTTGTCCACGCCCAGTGTGGCGTGTCGGCAAATTTGTCCGGCCAGACGGCTCCTTCATCGATCCAGCGCGTCAGCAGGCTGATTTCGTTGTGCGTGAGTGGCTCGCCGTCCAGCGGCATGAGATCACCTGCTTCGCTGTCCGTGAGCCGCTGGATCAGCAGACTCTGGTCGGCGTGACCGGACACAATGATCGGCTCCTGCGAATCCAGACGATTCAGAACGGACGCGCGCCGGTTGAGCTGCAGGTCGGCTTCACGATTTTTGGCACCGTGGCAGCGGTCGCAATGCCGAATCAGGATCGGTCGGACATCGTGCTCAAAACTAACGCCGCGTCCTTCGTCGGCAGTCGCCGATGCGGAAACGAGCATCAACACCAGTTGCAGTTTGAAGAGTGGTTTCAGCATTGCAGTTGATGGGAAGCGGGAAACAACGATCGACACGTTCACGTCAGGATAACCATGAAGACAGAGCAGGCGTAGTCGGATTTCATTGAAATCCAACCGTCTGAACCGACCAAAGGTACAGCTCGGTCAGCCACCAAACCGCTGGAACGAGCGACTGGCGCACGGCGTGCCCTGAAAAATGGTGCTATTGCTGTTCGCGGTCAGGTGGTCGTCCGAATCTGCGACCACGCTCGTCCCCCGGCCCTCTTTCGTACCGGCGACCATTTGGTCGTGCAGCACCCCCTGGCCCACCTCGATTGGTGCGTGAGTCTCGTTGACCGCGTGTGCGGAACCCGGCGAGGGTGCGATTGAACTCAGTCAGTCGAGCCGCCAGTTGACCGGTTGGTGTGTTCTCATCAACTGATCGAGCCCGCGCCTGCAGGGATCGGACTGCTGCCGCCGGATCGGACATCATTTGTGTGATCCGTTCGGTGGTCTCCAGGCTGGCAAATGCTTTTGCGATCTCTTCATCCTCAACAGCATGTCGTCGCAGAAACTCCTCGCTCAGATGATCTTTCACAGACTTCAGGACCGCAAACGACATCATTGTCTCAAAGCGTACTACCGTGTCGCCACGTGCTTCTCTTCTGCCGCGCCGGACATCTTCGGGCAGAAGATGTTTCTCGGCCGCGTTCAATATCCGCTGGACGGCGTCGGAATCGATTTCCGCGTTCCTGGTTCGGCTGCGAGGCAGCCTTCCGGCGATGACCAGGACGCGTGCGAGCAGGCGGTCTTCCGGATCAACAGATTCAATCAGAGAGGTGTCTTCAGGCGGGAGTCCGTCGCCCGGCATCGCGTCGACCAGGAATTGTTCCACCTGCTGCTTTGTAACGTGCATGACGCGTCCCCGACCGAGTGGCCGCGGAATGTGCAGAGCGATGTCTTCTCGTTCAGATTCTGTGATTTGCCGCTGCATTTCGTCCTGCCATTCTTCCGGCGGTAACTCTCGTAATTCCAGACGCTGAGCGTCATCACGTGTTTCCCACCATGCATAGAGCTGCTGCAGTTTATGATCGAGGTACCGGTCATGAGTCACCGCGTTATGAATCGACTTGATGTGCTTCCATTCGTGCTGTTTGGAGGGTTCATTCAGGCGGTCGAATGTCGCGATGATGCGTTGCGCTTCTGAGTGCGACAAACTGCTGAATCGCTGTTCGGCGGCAAGGACGCCCTGGTCGTCAGACGCGATCAGCCATGTCACAACGAACACAGTGATGACGAATCCGGCCGCTGTGGCGACAATCGCGGTGAATGCAAATTTCGAACCGTCAGACATTATTCTCCCTCCTGCGACACAGAGTCTTCGGAGTGCGGGAGTTTCAACTGCCCGAGTGACTCGACGTCGCGGACGATCGAGTATTCCGGGTAGCGGTCCAGTACCTCGATTTGCCTGAGGACCTGCGTTGCCCGAACGGATTCTTCCGAAGGCCCACGGAGTGCTGCGATGCCAAACCCGCATGCTGTTCCCATGACTCCGATTCCTAACCACGCCAGGGCCTGACTGCTGACGAGCGATGACAACAATCCGGCCATTGACAGCGAACGCGGTTTAACTGCCGGTGAGTCGGTGGTAATCACCGTCTTCACCGTTTGCCGGGAAAACTCGTCACTGGCAGCCACGGGTTCCAGCGCATCCAGCAAGCCCCACGTTCGATCCAGTTCTTCGGCCATCTGACGGAATTTTGGATCTTTGCGGAGTCGTATCTCGACCGCTGCTGTTTGCTCGTCGTTCAATTCCCCGTCGAGGTACGCGACGAGTTGTTCGATTTGATTCGGCATCCTGGGGGGGGCATCGGTCACGCGAACAACTCAGTGAATGAGGGAGCCGGATGGGCACGAAACTTTGCCAATTGTATCTCAACGATCATGTTGTCGGCCAGCATCGACTTGAGAATCTGTCTGCTCACGTCGGCAGTTGACCGGAAATCATGTCAGAAGTCCTTCGCCCGCGGCCCATCATTTTGGGTGGCGCCAGTTGTGATAGTGCAGGAGGCCGCGCCCTGAGCGTCGGCCGGGCCATTGTGTCCGACGCCATTGGCCGGTCTGTTCGTCCGGACATTCCGCTCCGTAATAACTGAGATGATCGGCGGACGACCATTCGTCGGATGTGACGAACTCCGGACCAGTCAGCCCCAGCATCTTCTTCACCATATAGATGGTCCACAGCATGACCGCCATTCCCGCAAACCCGGCGAAGCCAAATACGAAAAGCACCGGACCAAAGTCGAAGCAGGCTTTGACATTTGGCCAAAACGGCCGCCATGCCAGTAACAGCAACAAGGCTGCCAGACTGAGCCACGGTCCGTACGGAAAATGATGAGACTCTGCAGAATCGCGGCGCAGCATTAACGTGCCGATCCCCACCGGCAGCGCCAGCATCGCAGCAAATGCGAAAACGATGACGACAGGCTGCCAGCCCATGACGGCCCCGATGAGCGCCATCAGCACGACATCACCATCACCCATGGCTTCCTGTTTGAGTGTCCAGAATCCGATCCCGCCCACCAGCCAGGTGGTTCCCGCCCCCACGATCAGTCCTGCCACACTCACCAACAGACCGTGCCAGTGCGGGTGGGCGATCGCGAATTTCACGGCGTTCCATTCGAAAATCAGCCCTTTCCACGATTCCGGCAGGAGACGGCGGATTTCTGCGGCGGAACTGTCGTCCTGAAACCAAAGCGGGACCAGCCACGCCTGGCCGACGGCAAATGAGAACACGACGGAGAAGATGATTGCCGGCACCGTGCACCCATCCGGGATAATGCACAACTCAAAGTCAATCACCGTGGCCACGATCAGACTGCACAGCATGGCGGCGTGCAGCAGATATCTGAGATGCAGCCAGACGGCCAGTGACCAAAGGTCGACAATCTCTTCCGGGCCTCGAGGCCCCTCCTGAGTCCACAATCCACTCTTCTGAATGACGAAGTTGCCGAAATCCGGGATCTCGACCCAGTACAGCGCTGCCAGCAGAATTCCGGTGAGTAATTCGACGACCGGGCGCCGTACGTCCATCTTGCGCTGGCAGTTGCGACAGCGACCGGCCATCCACCAGCCGATGACTGGTATCTGTTGAAGGCCGGACTCCCGTGTGCCGCAGGATCGGCAATCGCCTTCGCGCCAGACGGACGAGAGCTGAGCTCGAAGTGTGTAGTGCCTGGGAAATCGCAGCACACAGCGATGCAGCCAGCGCCCAATCCAGGTTCCTGTCCCGAACACTGCCACCAGAACGAACATGTACGATCCGCTCATGGAGAGGCTCCGGGGCGAGTCAGCTGACGGCGAATCTCAGCGGCCACCTGTTCCGGGCTGAGTCCATCGGTAAGGACTGTGATCGTGGCTGCGTCCTCATACTGAGCGAGGCGTGAGGCGAGAACAGTGTCGATTTCAGCTGCGACCGACTGGCCCGTGAGACTCGGCCGGCGTTCCCCCGTCGTTTCATCCTGCTGGATTCTTTTGGCGAGCTGCAGAGTACTCGCCTGCAGCCACACTACTGGCCCGGCTTCCTTCATCCAGCGTCGATTCTCTGCCGCCAGAATGGCTCCCCCGCCCGCGGCGATGACCAGGGAATCCTTTCGGGTCAGTTCGCGAATCACGTCCTGTTCCAGGCGACGGAATTCGCGCTCGCCGTCTTCTTCAAAGATTTCACGGATGGAGCGACCGGCACGTTCTTCGATCAAATCGTCGCTGTCGACCCAGGGGATTGCCAGGGCAGCAGCCAGCAGTCGGGCGACTGACGATTTTCCGGAGCCTCGATACCCAATCAAACTGATGACCATGGCACGTCCATTCTACTAAAGCGTATGACGCTGACTCGTGGCCGCGCCGGAAGTGCGAGAGCCGGTCATCCATTGCCCCTGCAAGCCGAAACCCGCCACGACTGTTCGAATACTGCTCTACTCACGTCCAATGGTCATGCCCCGACGCATGGTTTCTTCCATGTATTCCCGCGGCGCATCGTGCCCCGTGAAGATCTCAAATTGTCGCGCTGCCTGCCGGACGAACATTTCAACTCCGGTGGCCGTCGCACATCCTCGCCCACGTGCCTGTTTCAGCAGCAGCGTGTTCTCCGGATTGTAGACCGTGTCAAAGACCAACGTCGTTTCTCTGAGCCAGTGTTCGGGGAAGGGTGTCTCGTCGACATTTGGATGCATCCCCACAGATGTGCAGTTGATGAGGATGTCGTGGATTTCGGTGCTGCGGTTTTCCCACTGCAGAAACCCGCATTCCATTTCGGCTGCCAGCTGTTGTCCGCGCTTCCAGGTGCGGTTTGTGACGGTGACCCGTGCACCGTGCCGCAGCATCGCCTGAATCGCTGCTCGAGCGGCACCACCCGCTCCCAGCACCAGCACACGTTTATCGCCGAGAGCTGCCGTTGCCTGAGGGAGTTGTTTGAGTCCCTTCAGCACGGTTTGTTCGATCGCATCACAATCGGTGTTGGTAGCATGCAGCTGGCCGTTGTCCTGAAACAGTGTGTTGGCCGCTCCGATCTCTTCCGCTTCTTCATCGACCACGTCGGCCGTTTGGATGACTTCCTGCTTATGAGGAATCGTCACACTGAATCCGCTGATTTTCAGTGGTTCCAGTTGCTGCAGCGTGGTTTCCAGTGTACCCGCCGGAATGCGTATTGGCAGGTACACGGCATCAAAGCCTATCTTTCGGAAAGCTGCATTGTGCAGCAGAGGACTCATGCTGTGAGCGATCGGGTCTCCCACGACCGCAAAGATTTTCGTACGGTCGGTGATGCTGTTGAATCGATAAAGATTGCGGACTTCGACGAATGTCAGCTGCCCGGGTGCCATCTGGCGATCACGACTGAAGCCGGCGAATGTGAATGGTGATCCGAATCTCCCGCACAGCAGTCGACTGGTGATGCCGAATTCTCCCATACAGAATCCCACCGTGGGGATATCGGCGGACTTCACAAGATCAAGGATACGGACGTTGTCTTCCTGAGAATTCGCCATGGTGACGATCTTGATCACATCCGGATCGTAATTCGTCATCCTGTGGTAGATCTGCTGCAGATCCAGAGGAGTTTCTTCAAAGTTGTGAAAGCTGACGATGCGTTTCGTGGTGCCGTAGCGCGGGATCGATTCGGCGATGTCGATCTCGAGGTCAACATAATCCGCGCCTCCGACGATGGCTTCCCGCAGGATTGCCAGGCGTTGTTCTTCGGTTCCGGACCACTGGCCTCGATCGTCCCTGCGGCGGCAGGTGATGACAACAGGGGTGGGGCGGTTCCTGAGCAGCTTGCCCACGTCAGGGCGCGTACGCATCCAGTCCAGGCGGAATTCGACGAGCTCGGCCTGCTTCTTCGCTAACTCCTCGTGCTGAGCTCGCATCGAGGAATGCTGCGTACGTCCTACACTTACACAAATCATTTTCGATCAATTGCTATGCTTCCCCACGACGGGCGGTCAGGGGGGGAGTAATTTTGTGGTCCCGGGTGACAATCAAACTGGACAGGACGCTGGATTGCAATGGCCGGTCGGTATTTTCCCCGCCGAGATTTCAGGGATTTCGTGATTCCCTTGCTACGGGAATGCCGGGCTGGCCACGCAGAGTCACAAAAACTCGGAAAACGTGAATGCAGCGCCGGGTGTTCCTGTGGTCAGTGTCGGCGATCCGACACTGACCACAGGAACAGGATCCGCTGCGGTCGTGCTGCCGGCGTTAACGTCCTGTTCGTGTTTCCTGTGACTATGAGGGGCCAGTTGAGGTTGTGACTGGAGGCTTGTTACTAGCCCAGTCGCCCGAACTGGCGGTCCAGCATGGTCCGCGACAGCTGCATGGCGGTGGTGCGACCGTGCGGACAGTGGTGCGAGTCGGCGACCAAATGCCTTTGACGCAGCAATTCGTGCATTTCTTCCTGTGTCAACCGCTGGCCCGCTTTGATTGCAGCTCGACACGCCATCGTATGCAGCATGTGATCGAGCAAATCCCGGCGGGACGTTTTCCCATCTGACTTCTCAAGTTGCTCAGCGAAGTCCTTGAGAATTCGCACGAAGTCGCCTCGAGGAATCAGAATCGGATACGCTTCCAACAGGACGGTGGTCCCCCCGAATTCCTGAATGGTGAACCCGACTTCTTTCAGCAGCTCTTCGTGTTCGCACAGGACGGCAGCTTCAACCGGGCTGCATTCGATGGTTTCAGGGATCAGCAGCTTTTGACGTTCGACACCGCCCTCCAGGACGCGAGCCCGCAGATGTTCGTACAGAATCCGCTCATGCAGAGCATGCTGGTCGATGATTTCGATGCCGTCGTCCGCTGCCACCACAAGATAACAGTCATGCACCTGGATCGCTCGAAATTCATCCAGTGGTACCGGTGGTGTCCCGCCCGCTGCTTGATCGGCTGGTGACTCCGTGGCAGCGGTCGCCGCAGCGTTCCGTTCAGGTGGCCAGTCTGTGCGGTGATTCGACGTGTCCGGTGCAGCTGGATCGATCACGGTCGTGCCGGAGAATTGAGCTTCGGGCAGCGGACGGAATTCCTCAATCACTCGTTCCGGCAGTGACGTGGGCGCCCGCATCACAGGTGGCGACGATGGTGCCGCCCGATCGGCCCAGACATTGAGTTCTTTCTGAACAGCTGAGCCAGCGAGTGCCAGCTCCGGCACGTCGCTGCTCGACTTAGCCGGAATCTGGATGTCGATGTGAAAGTCGAGTTGCACGAACCGATCACGAATTGTTCTCAGCAGCTGCCGATACAGCGCCTGACTGTCCTGGAAACGGACTTCCGTCTTCGTGGGATGGACGTTGACGTCGACCAGCTGTGGTGGCACCTCAAAGAATAAAAAACTGACTGGATTCCGGCCAACCATCAGCAGACCGCGGTAGGCTTCTCCCAGGGCATGTTGCAGGCTGCGGTCCTGAATCCAGCGCCCATTGAGAAACAGGAACTGATTCTTACGCGTGGACTTGCTGAGTGACGGGTTGCCGACGAATCCCCACAATCGAGTGGTTTGACCGTCACTGGCTGCGGTTTCTGATTCGACCGCGATGAGTTTGTCGGCAATCTCGCTGCCGAAGAACCGACGAATCCGGTCTTCCTGACTGGCGCTGCCGGGGAGTTCGTAGACCATTCGGTCGTTGTGCCGGAGCACCATATGGAGCCGCGGATTTGCCAGAGCGATGCGGGTAAACTGTTCGCTGATTCGTCCGAATTCTGTCGACGGTTTGCGGAGAAATCTGCGGCGTGCCGGCGTGTTGAAGAACAGGTTATGAACTTCGATGCGCGTGCCTTCCTGGCACCCACATTCGTGCAGGGTTTTCACTTCGCCGCCTTCTGCGTGGAGTTCACGCCCGGTTGGCAGACCTGTCTTTCGCGTGCGAATCTGAAAACGACTGACCGAAGCAATGGAAGCCAGTGCTTCACCTCGAAACCCCAGAGTCGCCACCTGATCCAGGTCTGAGTCGCTGCGGATCTTGCTGGTGGCGTGGCTGAGGACGGCCAGTTCCAGGTCGTCCGGATGCATTCCCTCACCATTGTCAGTGACCCGGATCAGCTCCAGACCGCCCGCCGCGATATCAACTTCAATACGCGTTGCCAGTGCATCGACACTGTTTTCCAGCAACTCCTTCACGACGCTGGCGGGTCGCTCAATGACCTCACCCGCGGCAATGCGATTGACGACGTGAGGATTCAGTTGCTGGATGCGACTCGACATGCGGGGATCATAGTTGTTCAGAGCGAGTTCGTCGATTGGGAGGTGCAGAGTTGGGGGTTCGACGACAGGGAATTCCAGCTCCGAGACGCCAATTCGTGCATCAAAAATCGTTCTATTACATTTCTGCGTCCGGACTACAATCCGCATTTCTATGGCTTGTTCCTCCTGCGCATCGTTCCTTCATGCCCGACGCTGACGATCAACCTGCCGGGGGCAGCGGGCGGCTGAAGGGATTCAGCGTTGTCAGCGGACTGACGCTGGTGAGCCGCATTCTTGGCCTGGCGCGCGACATGCTGATGGCCAGCCTGTTCGGCACCGGCTGGGTGCTCGACACCTTCACCGTCGCTTCGCGAATTCCCGGACTGTTTCGTCGTCTGTTTGGTGAAGGAGCCATGACGGCCGCCTTCCTGCCGCGATTCGTCGCTGAGGAGCAGAGCACTGGCCGCGAGGCCGCGTCTGAGTTGTTTTCGGCGGTCGCTCGACGGCTGACGTGCTGGCTGGGACTGATCGTCGCTGCCACAGAAATCGGATTGATCGGTGCACTCATGCTCCCGGGGCTGTCGGATCGCAGCACGCTGCTCCTGCAGCTCACTGCGCTCCTGTTGCCCTATTCGCTGCTGATCTGTGTGGTTTCCCTGCATTGCGCAGCGCTCAACGGACTTCATCATTTCCTGGTGCCAGCCATGTTGCCAATTGTGTTGAACGTGGTGTGGTTGAGCGGTGGACTGCTGGCGATGGCGTTTTTTGCGAGTGATGCCCAGCAGGTGCGGACGATTGCCGTGAGTGTTGTGGTGGGCGGGATCTTGCAGCTGGCCGTTGCCATTTGGAAATCGCGACAGTTTGCGATTGGCATGCGTTGGGGTCCCGTTTCAGAGGAGTTGCGTCACCGGGTGAGCGCTTTGTTTAGACAGATGGCTCCCGTGCTGTTCGGACTGTCGATCATGCAGCTGAATGCCCTCGTCGACAGTCTGCTGGCCTGGCTGCTGGCCCAGCCTGCCGGGGCACTGCCCGAGTCGCTGGAACCGTTTCGGCTGCAGGAAGGCACGGCTTCGGCTCTTTATCTGGGGCAGCGAATGTTTCAGTTTCCATTGGGTGTGTTCGGAATTGCTCTGGGAACGGTCCTGTTTCCTCGGTTTGCCCGTCACGCCGCAGCGAACGAGCTCCGGGCACTGGCGCGCGAAATTCTTCACGGCCTGCAGCTGGTTCTGGTGGTGGGGATTCCCGCCAGTGTTGGTCTGTGGCTGATGGCCGAACCGATCACCGATCTGTTATTTCGTCGAGGAGCATTTGGCGCCGAAGATGCGCAGTTGAGTGTCCGGATGATTGGCACGTATGCATGCGGTGTGTGGGTATTTTGCGGTTTGCTGATCGCGAATCGGGTGTTCTATGCGGCCAGCGACCAGATCACTCCGGCGCGCCAGGGACTCATCTGCGTAGGCTTGAATCTGATCCTCAACGTGGTCCTGTTGCCGTTGTTGAAGGAAACAGCGCTGCCGGTGGCGAATGTGCTGGCCACGTTGTTTCAGCTGGGTCTGGCGATGGAAGTGCTGCGGCGGAGACACCTGACGGTCGGATACGGGGTCTTCGTCCCGGTGTTGTGGCGCAGCGTCGTGGCGGCAATGTTGATGGCGGTCTGCTGTCTGCTGCTGCAGCGTTATCCTATCGGAGATGATTCGCTGGCTGGTCGATTTTTACGGACAGCGATTCCGATCGGAGTTTGTATCAGCGTTTACTGGGGATGTCTCAGACTGACCGGATTGGCGCCAAAGAAACTGCTGGCCGAACCGTTTGAGTAGGGCTACCGAAACTGACTGCGTTGATTGAGTGAGATCACGTGTTGAGCACACATCAGACCAAACATGATCATCAGAAATTGACGCTCGTGCTGCGCTCCCCACAAAGCCAGCGCTCCCGACGACAGGATGGAGACCCAGAGCACCCGAATGTCCGCTCGGCGGGGAAAATACCTATAGACCAGTGACTCCATGATTCGGCCGCCGTCGAGAGGAAGGCACGGTATCAGATTCAGGACTCCCCACCAGAAATTCACGAACCACAGTTTTTCGAGTGTCCAGTACAGCGTGTAGTGGGCAACCATCGTCTCGACCGGAATCGTTTCCAACAGTCCCCAGACAATCCCGGCAACGACGAATCCTGCCGCCGGGCCGGCGGCTGAGACGATGACGTTTCGCCATGTTGACAGCTGGCCGCCAGTGGCGTAACCGCCCATGACGTACAGCACGATCTCACCGCGATGTCCGTATCGCCGAAAAGTGACCGCGTGTCCGAGTTCATGGACCAGAATCGAAAAGAACACGCAAAGCACACCGATGAGTATCAGATCCGGACGCTGATCGGAGACATTCCAGAAGATGAAGACTCCCATCAGCCAAAACAAAGGATGCACCCGGACCGGGATACCAAACAGTTGAAATCGCAGGTCGAATTCTGTCTCACCTGCATTTCCCAGCATTCGCGTGATCCTCCAATGGTAACGACCGTTGAATTGTCCGTGCAGAACTTCTGCAACGGGTGAGGTTGGTTGTCCGTTCAGCCACAGGATACAGTTCGCGTGGGAATTGGAAAAGGATGTTCGCTGCATGCGACGGGACTTCCTGAACGAGGCAACAGGGCTGACCAATAGAACCACAATGTGAGTAACCGACCGTGGGCGGTGTGTTCCGAGCGCTGATGAATCTGCCACTGTTCCGTTCAGTGCTGCGCCCGATCACTCGCGTCATCGTGGGGCTGATCGCGATTCCCGTGTTTCGCTTCATCCTGCGGCGTCTGTTTCGGCTTCAGGATCTGGATGAAGAACTGGAGAAGGACCTCGAAGAATGGTTTCGAGGCGCCCTGCTGCTGCTGGCGGCCTCCGCCAACATGGAACACCTGCTGTTCGGCTGGATGGAGCAGGTTGACTGGCTGGAACGGGCGGACTGGTTCACGATGGGGCTACGACTCATGCTCGCCATCGGCGTGATCGAAGCCATGCCGGACCAGGAGTTGTTTGCTGTCATTCATCCGGGCCCGCCAAAGATCAAGCCAGGTAAGAGTGTGGTCAAAGAGTTCTGGCGAAAGAAAAGGGCCTTCCTGAAGGGCTTCGTCTGTCAGCATCTCAATCGATCATCTCCCGTGCTGGCCATGATGGCTGCGATTGTGGGCGCTCAGCTGCCTGCCCTGGTGGATACATCCGACGAAATCATCCACCACGCGACGGCGTCGGCCTGGTCGACGGTCCTGCCGATGGCCTCCGTCACGCCGATCCCCACGGTGATGGCGCATGAAGTGATCGCGGAGTACGAACCTGAAATCATCAAGCTGCAGCAGGATTACCAGCAACATTGGGAACGCTGGGTGGTTGGCTGGCTGTGCTATTTGCTGGCCATCACTCAGTATTTGATTATCGGGCTGGTGACCTCGCGCGATCGAGCGATGGATGTGCTTTCGGAATTTGACCGAGCGGTCGCTCGACGGCGGCGGGAGCTGATCGCCGAGTTCAGTCTGGATGCCGTTGCCGGGGCTGGGGACCGCAGTGCAGAGTTGGCCGAACCTGAATCATCATCGGGAACGAAATCGGCTGGCGACCACAGTCATTCTGACGATGACACGCGCGAGCCACCTGCCAACTGACAATGGCGTCCATTGTCATTGTTGCCACCGGGACCGTCGCTGCTACAGCGTACGACGCTGATTCATGGCCGCGGCGGGAGTGCCAGAGCCCGTCATTCATTGGTCCCCGCGAGCCAGTACCCGTCACGCCATTTCGAAAACTGCTCTAATTCTGCCGGCGGCGGCGGCGTTGCGCGGCAACGCGTTTGAAGACTTCGTCGGCGAGGACTCCGATGAGAATCACGGAGCCAATGATGACTCCTTCGAGCGGGGCAGAGATCTTCAACAGAGTAATCAGGTTGTTGAGCACCTGCATGGCTGCCGTGCCGATGATCACGCCGGCAATCGATCCTTCACCACCCCGTAGACTGCAGCCTCCCAGAACGGCAGCGGCAATCGCATACAGTTCGAAGAAATTGCCGAAGCTCGATGGCGAAATGGACAAGGAATCCAGTCCAAACAGAATCCCCCCTACACCGGCCAGGCCGGTACAGATGACGTAGGCCGTCAGGGTGACGTTGCTGGTGTTGATTCCACTGAAGCGTGCGGCTTCCTCATTTCTGCCCAGCGCCAGCAGATAGCGGCCCCAAATGGTCCGGTTCAGGAAGATGGCCGCCGCAATTCCGATGGCTGCCAGAATGAAGAACGGATACGGAATGCCAAATGTGTTTCCCGCGGCGTCCGAATAAATCGTCAACCGGCCACTGCCTAACTGACAAAGGCCATCTGCATACTCCGCAAAGCCTGCTGGATTGTCGCCCGTCAGCCAGCGAGCCAGTCCTCGATAGATCAGCAGGCCGCAGAGCGTGACTACGAACGGTTGCAGTTTGGCGCGGGTCACGAGGAGTCCGTGGACCAGTCCCAGCAGGCAGGCAATCGCCACCACAGACAACAGCGCAAACGGAATGGACATGCGCTGATGCCGGCGCAGAGGGATCGCAAACCATTCCGCGGTGAGACGTTCTCCCGGATCGTTTGCCAAAAAAACCGTCGTGGTATCTTCCGAGTTTGCTGTGCGAACGATGTTTTCAGTTTTCAGGCCGGACACGGGGTGTACCAGCATGACCTTATCCCGATCCGCCAGCTGAAACGTTCCGTTGACCACCACCTGTGCTCTCTTGTCGGCTGTGTCATTGGCGGAACGGCTCACGCTGGTCACCGGCAGCGCTTTGGCTAATTCACCGGAGGTGTCGCTTTGCCTGACTTCCTGCTCAACCGTCAGTGATTGTTCCCCGTCACTGTCAGTCACCTGAGCGACCGTATACAGAGCAGTCGGCGCGCGTGTTCCCTGCGAATACCGCACGCGATCGCCCGCTTGAAGTCCCTCAATCGGTGTGACCAAACGAATTTGTCCGGTATCGCTGTTCAGCGATCGAACCATCGATTGATGATCCGGCCGGTAGTCCACGTGCAGGAAGATGGCCAGCAGCACCCCGGAACAGCAGACCATGGAACCAATCGACAGATCGATTCCGGACGTGATGATCACGAATGCCACGCCGATTCCCAATATGCCGTAGAGCGCTGTGCGGCTGAGTAAGTTCTGCAGATTCCCTGTCTTGAGGAAGGTTGATGTCGCGATGTTGTGCCAGGGCGACGATGTGGCGAATGTCATGAACAGACACAGCGCAATCAGGAGTCCGAGAATGCCAAGAATCTTGCCTGTCATGAGTGATGCTTTCTTACGTCCCCACTGTTGATTCTGCCGTACCGGTCGCCAGTTGCATGACGGCTTCCTCTGTCAGCTCGGTGCGCGCGAGCTCGCCGGTGATCCGACCTTCATGCATGACGATAGCCCTGTCGCTCATGCCGATGATTTCTTCCATTTCGCTGCTGGCGAACAGCACG
>JBDOMX010000170.1:0-3097 GCA_039831615.1 Planctomycetaceae bacterium | reverse complement strand
CAAACCAGTGGTACATAATGAACCGGCCGTCGCACCAGGCACTCACGGCGAGACGATTAACTGGCAGGACCGCATCTCCGCCGTCAAAGCGGAACTTCCCCAGGACCGGTCCCCCGACCTCACCCGAATACGTGAGCAACTTGACAGCGTCGAACAGTTTCTGGTCGATCATCACGGGACAATGACACCGGAATCGAACGGAGCCGTGGCAATCAGCAACGAACTGGAGAGCATCAGACAACAATCCGAGGCACTTCGGTCCCCTTCGAAACCACCAACGTTCAACGCCGGCGACCTGAACTTACAGATTCAGGCGGAAGCAGAAATATTGCTAAAACAGGAACGCGATGAAACACAGAAGGTGATTGAAGCCGCCATCCAGGCAGTTCGTAACGACCGCGAACCGGAACTCCGTCCGGCACGGTTGGCACTCCGCGATCGACAGGACGAAGTCGCGATGTTGCAGGAGCACATCGCCCGCGGAACTTACGAGCGAAACATGTTCGAACAGAAGAATTCGCGTGACGAAGCCCTGCGTTCCTCCATGGCCGACGTTCGCAAATACCTGAGTCCCTTCACGAGTCCCGGTTATCTTCAACCAAACAGCCTGTCCAATCCCCGCAGAACCGAACGCACAGACGATGCGATGCCGGTCTCACTCTCGCGTCTGGAAAGACTGGGTGCCCTGGATCCGACACCGGAAGGACTCGAACGACTCTATGAGTTCGGTGGTGGAAAGAATGGGACGAGGAGTCCGGGCCGACCGCTGGGGGCATTCCCGAAATACACTTCGTTTCACCTGCAGCGGCCAGCCGTGTTAGCCGCCGTCAGGCGTGCCCAGGAACTACTGCGGGAACATGGACAGGCGCTGATCGAGGCGAAAATACTGTCTCCCTGAGACAATGCCAGGGCTTATGCTCAGATTGCAATACAGACTGAGAGGTTGTGATGGCGGAATCATGGAATTGGGCTGGAGACGACAAATACAAACAGCGTCAGCGGCAACGCTCGTTCGTCAGAGGCATGCTGTTGACTGCCGGGTTCCTGCTGTTCGTTGCTGCCATTGCTCCGGCCTGTCGATCTGCGGACGACGTGTTGAATGGTCCCAATCCGCTTTCGCCGCAGTTCGATTCTATCGAGCGGCCCGCGAAGTCTCAGAATGCGATGCCAGCCAGGCTCCTCCTCACCCGGCTGAACCTTCCGCGCGACAACACTGAGAACGCCTCGGCCTCCGAAGCGGACGACGGCGCCAGCAGCGAGCCTCGAGAAACATGGCTGAAGATGGCGGCCGATGAACTCAGGAACGCGTCCCCTGATGATGCAGGGTTTGCCGAAGGCTGGCTGCCGATTGCCGAAGCCTGGCAATTGGTGGGAAACGACGCCGAAGCACGTGACGCTATTCGCAGTGCGCGCGAAGCACTGCCGCGCATGACGCTGGTTGAGCGAGTCATCGAATCGACGATCGACCTTTGTCAGCACGAGTCGTTTGACCAGGCATTCTCCGAGCAACTCATCAGGGATGCGGCCCGGATGTGTGAGCAGGTGTCAGACAAATGGGATCGCAGCACTTTCTATGCCCACTTATCCGGACTGGCGGCGACCTGTGGTCATCGTGCACTGGCCGCCGCATTGCTGAAACAATCGCTTGGTTTGATCAACATGAAGGCCGGCGGGTTTAGGCCCGAAAAACTCGTGTTCACGCAGCAATCCCGTGCGGCCGCCTGGACCGATCCTCCTGTCACCATTCTGGCGATCTGCCGCAAGCTGGACCGGCTGCGTTTTCCTGATCCGCTGGTCAACGCGAACGTGTATGCCCATCTGGCGATGTCAGCGGCTCGCCACCACGATCGACCACAGTTTCTGCGGGGCATGTTCCGCGCCGAAACGGCGCTCGCACCCGTGCGGATCTACGACCATCCAAACTACCTGTATGCAGTTCGACTCGCTGAAGCCAATCTGCTGCAGCGACGGTGGCGGGCGGCCGTCATTATCGCCAACAACATCCCCCGATCCGACGATTCAGGCCTCGATCCTGTTTCGCGTCATGAAAGACGCGCCGCAGGAAGTTCGTTCGCCGCATCTGGCACAACTGTTCAAAGATTTCGCGGAGCAACGCTGGGCCTGCTCGGCGGTGGCCGGATATGTCGAGCATCGTGTTCGATCCGGAGAGGACCTGGCTGCTGTGGTCGAGTGGGCAAAGCAGCTCCCGTTAGCATCACAACGTGCCTCGGCCTATGCGGGGATCGCCAGAGTCACGGGATTGGGCTCCACCGAACCGCCGCCATCGCTGATGGACGGGCCGGTCTTTGATCGTCCGGACATCGCTCAGGCTTATTCGCTGATTGAAGCGGCCGCACAACTGGCGGCAAAGATTGAAAACCACCATGAGTCGGCATTTGCATGGACTCAAGTGGCTCGGACATGGAATCTGCTGGGTAAAACGCGGCGGTATCGACATGCAGTCGCAGAGGTTGACGACTCCATCTTCGAGGCGTGGGGCGACGTGTGGAATGACCGCCCACCGGTGACGCCTTCTTCCAACGGGAGTTACATCGACAGCGACGATCGGCACCTTAAAAAAGAACAGGAAACCGTCGGCTGGATTGTCGTCTGCCTGCGAGAACTGTCTGGAATGCAGGCCGACCTAGGTGATGCACGAGGGGCCATGGAAACATGTCTGAACCTGGCGAACGCAGCCGGTTTTCTCAGCGCACGGCAGACCATCGTCGATTTTAATTTTTTGTATTTGAAATCGATGGCCGGTCGGCTGCAAAGCGACACAGGCGTCGGTCCCGATGCGTTTCCGTGTGAGGAGCATTACGATGTCGACTACACTTCAGCAATGCTGGCAGCCGGCACCAAAGACCTTGCGCGCCTGCAGGCCCGCATCCCCAAACTGGCAGACAGAGCCGAAACAGGAGCGCGCCGGGAACGAGCCCAACTGGCACGTGCTCAGTGCGAACTGACCATTCTTTATGCCGAACAAGGTGACATCGACGGGTATCGTGATGCGCGACGGGCGGCGCAGAGTCAGATTACCCAGGGCAAGGCGCCGTCGGCCATGAAGTGTCTGCTGGCAACCGCCGATGCCCTTGCG
>JBDOMX010000178.1:0-3097 GCA_039831615.1 Planctomycetaceae bacterium | reverse complement strand
TTTTTTACATCGTTCGCACTCGGCTTCCATGCCATACTCGATCTCCTCAGGAACGAGTCTTACAATATCCAGACTTTTCAGACAAGTGCGACTGTAGTAATTTGCTGTGCGTCCACTTGATTCTGCCAATGGCGGAGTTGAGCCATGCCCGGAGGAAACAGCAGGAAATCAGACCCGCCGAGATGCGTTCGTCGGGACGGAATTCACCATTTGCCTCCCCTGCACAGTCGAAACAGGATCAGTTGTTAAACCACCGTGGAATACGCTGCACCGCGCGGACTCGATCCTTCACGGGCTAATTCGAAGAAACGCATGGCTCCGGCCGCTGTTTCGTTCAGTTTGTAAATTCACTGCCCATCAACAGATCCGCGGCCGCCGGACTTTGTCACACCCGATGTGGTGACAAGCCCTGCAGTCCCGGATACCATGAATTTGCGAAAAGTTTTTGACCCGCCATCGAATCTGCAACTGGCTGATTGTTGACCGGCTGACACGGATTCGCGTGAGCCAGGATCCGGACCTATAAAATCGGTAGTTTTCCGTTGGACATCGGTCCTGATGTTTTGCAAACGCCGGCGGACTGTCTGGCCATTGTCATGGAGCCGAGTGACGAACCATGAAACACATCGCATTTTCCCTGATGTTGTTGCTGACGGTTGCTGTCGGTCAGGCGGAAGAAAACTCGGTTGCTCCCGTTGAGGTTGCACCCGTTGAAACAAACGAGCCCGAACCCCAGTATGAATCGGAAGGGATCAGCATCCCTCCGGCATCGGCCGAGGAACCGTTTGCCGAGCTGTCTGTTGACAAGGCAGCTTCCTATCTGGACGAGGGTGCGATCGCCTGGACACGGGAAAAGCAGTGCATCACCTGTCATACGAATGGGACGTATCTGTTCATTCGACCGGCGTTGACGTCCTCGCTGGGGCCGCCTTCCGAAGAAGTACGGGATTTCTTTCTGGAACAGTTGACCACACTGCAGGACACCGAGCCCATGCAGCTCCAGGAAGGCACGCGACCGGCACAGCTGATCTATCTGGCCGCCGGTCTGGCGCAGTGGGATGCCCACGTTTCTGGTGTGCTTTCGGACGAAACGGCGGCCGCTCTGCAACTGATGCTCCAGGTTCAGAACGAGGAGGGTGCCTGGGGCTCCATGGATTGCTGGCCTCCGTTCGAATCGAGTGCCTATCAGGAAGCCACGATGGCGGCGATGGCGTTGACTGCTTCACCAGACTGGTTGGCCGCCATCACGGATGAATTTGCGGTCGAACGCGTGGAACGCCTGCGGACGTATCTGCGTGAGACCGTGCCGCCTCACGATTATGCTCGCGTTCTTAAACTGTGGGCCTCCGGCAGTTTCAACGGCATTCTGGAACAGGATGAGCATGAGCAGATCGTTTCCATGATTCTGCAAAAACAACGCGATGATGGCGGCTGGAACATGCGCGATTTCGCTTTGCCGGAAGAATGGGGCGGTGGGAATCGTGCCGAAAAACTGAGAACGGAGCTGCAGCAGGCCGCAGCCGATTCTGAAACGGTGACGACCATGAGTGACGGGCACATGACGGGACTGGCGTTGATTGTTCTGCAGCAGACTGATGCATCAGAATCAGCCGAGGCCGTGCAGCGGGGAGTTGCGTGGATCCGGCGACACCAGCGTGAGTCCGGTCGATGGTGGACCCGATCACTGAATACAGATGGCCCGCACTTCATCACGTTCAGCGGGACCGCCTATCCATTGCTGGCCCTGCAGCTGTTCGAACGGAAATAGTGCAGGTGGTGCTGATCGATGCAAACCTGCGGAACTGATGGACATCGTCGCGGAATTGAGTGAATCCGATGGCATGAACCTATGAACCGGTGCGGACGACGTGTAACCAAGTTGCTGGCGCAATCGACCGCCCTCGTGTTGATCCTCACCCTGTCCTCGTCCGCGGAAGATGAGGTCAGTTTTTCGCGTGATATCCGTCCAGTCCTGTCCGACAACTGCTTTTTCTGTCATGGGCCGGACAAACAGGAAGCCGGACTGCGACTCGATGTTGCAGCGGTCGCCCAAGCTTCCGGAGCCGTCGTGCCGCGTGACCCGGCTGCCAGTCAACTGATCAGGCGAATTTCGTCCGACGATCCCGACGTGCGGATGCCGCCACCGGAGGCGCATCGACAACTCACTGCGGACGAGATCGCTTTGCTGAAATCCTGGATTCAGGACGGCGGCACGTATGAGAAGCACTGGGCATTCCAGTCGATCCATCCAGTCCCCCTGCCTGCCACAAATGATCCGCGAGACTGGATTCGCAACCCGATTGACCATTTCGTGCTGCGGCGACTCGAACAGGAGAGCCTGACGCCGAGTCCGGTTGCGGACGTGGAACGCCTGCTGCGACGGGCGACACTGGATCTGACCGGGCTGACGCCGACAATCGATGAAATGGATGCTTTCCTTGCCGATCATTCGAATCATGCCTGGGAGCGAGTCATTGAACGACTGCTCGCATCTCCGGCTTATGGTGAGCAGTTGGCGCAACAATGGGTCGATGTCGCCCGTTATGCGGACACGTTTGGCTATGACAACGACAACGAAAATCACCTGTGGCCGTGGCGGGACTGGGTGATCCGCGCCTTCAACGCAAACCTGCCTTACAGTGACTTCATTCGGTGGCAGGTGGCGGGAGATCTTTTGCCGGATCCCTCACAGGACCAATTGGTCGCCACGGCATTCAATCGGCTGCACCGGCAGAATGCTGAAGGTGGCGTGCTGCCTGAAGAGTTTGTCGTTGAATACGCTGTTGACCGAACGCAGACGTTCGGAACCGCGTTCCTCGGTCTCACCATCGAATGTGCGCGCTGCCACGATCACAAGTTCGATCCGTTCACCCAGCGAGACTTCTACGGACTGTTTGCGATGTTCGCGAATATCGACGAACTGGGAACATATGCGGAAAAAACGTCTGCCACACCGACGCCCAACACGTTCCTGTATGACGGGACGCTGAGGCCGGAGCACGAAGCGTTGAAAGCAAAGATAGCGGATGCGGAAGCTTCTTTGGCGAAGTGCGAAATGGAAGCTCAGCATCAATTCGCACAATGGCAGAAAACTGTT
>JBDOMX010000001.1:0-3103 GCA_039831615.1 Planctomycetaceae bacterium | reverse complement strand
AACTGAGACTTGCGGCACTAGGGTAACACGCAGTCACCATTATTGAACAATGAAAGTGCTCTTTCACCTGTCACTCGCTGCTCCCAGCATCGGTACGGTCAAATACCGATCGAGCGCCAGCAGTCGTGTTATTGTTTTGGCCAAATCGCCAGGACACAGAGCGAATTGTGGAAATGCTGCTCTCCCGTCGCTCCCACACCTGTAGAGTCGTTCAGGGTGTATTGTTGTGGCAATTATTGCCCAGTCGACAACAGGCTATGATATTACGCAAGGTGGTTTTGGGCGACGAGTCAGTGTCTGAGAGCCACATTGATAAATTCAGTTTTGGGGTCACCGTTTGTCATGCATGTACTGATCGCTGATGTATGCACGGGAACAGGAATAATGAATACCAGCAAGCCATTCTGGTCATTCGAAAACATAGAGGTCAGGAGTACCCAGCATGAGTCAATACCGAAATACCGATCTCCAACTGGAGTCGCACTCTCCTGTCGATGTGCTTTGCGACGAATTCGAATGTACATGCTGTGTCATTTATCAGCATGAAGATGGTTGCGGCACTTGGCACGTCGCGGTTGAAAGTGTTTGTGTTGACAACGTATCCGCGGCCGATGATATCCAGGAAATACTCCGTGCAATCAACGTATTGTCCGAGACTGCGCGGAAACAATGGGACGATTGCCATCTGCATGATGTCAATATTGGGTTTGATTGCGGCGATACGTCGGCGTACACGCACTCGTTGCCGATGAGTGCTGTCCGCGCAATTTCTGACGCTGGGTGCTCATTGTCTATCACACTATATCGGCTCCACGAAAGTGGCGATTCAGCGGGAGAAGACTTGTGAAAGAGGGAGGGGAAGTAAGTCGCTGAATAGAGTTCTTTGAGTTCGGTGCATCATCTAGCGGATTTCAAACTCAGGTCGCCATAGAATCATGAGCCGTTACTTACAGTTTGACAGAAATCGGATAAGACTTGGCAATCTCGCAGTGCGGCATTCCGACGTGTCCGTTGCGTCATTGGTGAGTCTCTCAGCCGTCGGTCCTGTGTCACTAGAGCTTCGACAGGTTGTCAACGCCATTCGATGCACACGACAAAACGGCCGGCCTGTCGTTGCGATGATCGGTGGCCACCCGATCAAACTTGGACTTTCTCGGTTTCTTGTTGAACTGGTCGAGAATGACTTGATTACGTGTCTTGCCACCAACGGTGCCGGCATTATTCACGACTTTGAACTCGCGGCTTTCGGAGAAACTAGCGAGAACGTTGCGAAGTGGATTACCAAGGGACAATTCGGATTGTGGCAACAAACGGACCAACTCAATCAGATCGTCTCCGAAGGAGCTCGTCGCGATGAGGGATTTGGGGAAGCTGTCGGGCGAACAATTGAAGAAGAGATGTTGCCACACCGTGACATCAGCATAGCCGCCGCCGGATGGAGATGTGGTGTGCCAGTCACCTGTCATATCGAGTCACGGCAGCCATCCACGAGCTCCTGGCCTGTTTCCGCCGCGTTTCATTTTCAGGGCTTTCGGACAAGGGACCGAACACGATGGAAAATACGGCAGAAGGCATTTTGCAGTTGTTGAACGAGGCCCTGCAGTGCCTTGAAGACAACACGCACGAGGTCGACGTCTGGGAGAATGTCGACGATCACGAATTGTTTTGGTGTACTGAACCTGGCGCTGTCCAGATTACTGTCGGATCAGGACTGGGAGTGGACAGTAACGACGGCTTTTGGGTCACAGAACGTCGACTGAAAGGGGATCTCGTCCTGTTCTCGAACCCGATGCCATTCACTAAGAATTGGCCTATGTTTATCGCAGTGATCCGAAAACATCAGCTTCCATTAGAGCCCGAACGCTTCAAGGTGATGAACACGCTTCTTCGCGACAGCAGTGAAAGCGTAGAGGGCTGGTTCAGCCTTCTAAATGAGACCATCGAATTATTGGAATGCTTTCTGAGTCTCTCTCACGACGGTAAAGCGACTGAACCAGAATTCACACACGCCGCTGAATCGATTCCAAACAATTATTGTGACAACACCAGGCAACCGATCGGCCCGCTGGAAGGATCCGGCGCGAAGCTCGCTAGGGCGGTAACCGGACGGAATGTGGCAAAGAAGAGTGATCTCCTCAAACGGCACACGAAACAGGTCTTCGTGCGACAGACTGGCGAACGAGCCTTTGAAGTCTACTTTCGGACTGCCGGTGAACTCTCCAGGGCGCAGCAACGGTTCGACAACGAGTCGTAGCGACATGTAACGACCAACAACGTGGCGAAGACGCGAATTGCCCGGGCTAAAACACAGTTAAGCCGATAAAAAACGCGTTTTGACGTCTTTAGGAATGGCGGGACAAAGTGGTCTTCCAAGGACGCTAAAGGTCGCCCGACAACAACCCGTAACGACCCATAACGTCACGAAGGTGTGTCTCAGGCGGCCGGAAAGTCGCAAAGCGGTTATAAAAAATCGCGAAATAACGTCTTCCAGTTTGCCGGGAGTCGCAGTGGTCGTCCATGGATGCACGCACGTTAGGGGAGAAACTTAAGAATGCTGAAGCCACCAATGACAGAAATTCGTCGCGACGAAAAGGGCCGCGTGATCGCGCCCGACGGTTACCCGCTGGCGGGACTCGCAACGGCAAATGAGGGGATGGCGGTTTCGAGTTTATCCCGCGCTGAATTCCACAAGCCGATGCGAGACGGTCGGATTCCATCGCGGATGTACGGACGTATTCGCAGAATTCAATGGGCAATGCTCAGGCGTTTGCTTCTCGAATCGAACGCAGAAGAGTTGGTGGGTTAATGATATCAGCCATCCAGCCCCCCGCCACGTCTTCAACCGACCCTTCGTTGTTGTTGACCAAACTCGAGCTCGCGAAACATCTTCGCGTAAGCGACCGACAGATCGATAATCTTCGCGCAGACCTGCCGCCCGTGATCACGATCGGAAAAATGCCACGCTGGTCAAGGGCCGCAATAGTGAAGTGGATCGAAGATCAGCAGACAACAGTCTGACTCGCGACGTTTTCCATTAAAGACTTCCCCGCGACGGAGTTTTTGAAAGTGAAAACATGTCCAACCCACCCGTGCCTTCGTTGCT
>JBDOMX010001042.1:0-3108 GCA_039831615.1 Planctomycetaceae bacterium | reverse complement strand
ACCAAGTTTCTTCGGAATCCGGCCCCCCGGGAAGCCATCATAACTCAACCGCAGATCGATCAGAACCCCGTCCCACCCCATTTCAATCCAGCGAACATCTGGCCAGAGGCGGACTGCACCGCACTACAAGTCTATAATATCAAACGACTTGAAATCCACTGCCTGGCGGATACGGGTTTACCTCGCCTGTGCGTATGTTAGGATTTGCCTCGCCTGTCGACTCTGAACGCACCGTCGAGAAGTCCCCGATATCTTGATGGTTGTGGCAACGTCGCGAGTCCACACTAATACGAAATCACCAAATCCAGTCGGCCAGGCGGGCCAAAGTCATCATGCGTTCGGACACAATCAACCCACACAAAGCGGCAGTCACACGCAATCGCAAGACCGGACTGTCCTCTCGATCGGAACGATACCTGTCATGGCGATGTCGCTGACCGAATTGAGAGGACAAGTCGAACAGGCCATGGAGCCCGACCGATTTCGATTCCGCCAACGCCTGAACTCGCTGGATCGCGAACAGACCGACAAGCGATCCTGGCGTCACCGATTGGAACGCCTGGCTGAGCAAGTCGATGCATCGGTTCAGCGCCGACAGACCCGTAGCCGGTTGCTGCCCCAGCCCGCGTTCTCGGAGAGCAATCCAATCGATGCCTATCGTTACGAAATTCAGCACGCGATCCATGACCATCCGGTCGTGGTTGTTTGTGGCGACACCGGCTGCGGAAAATCCACACAGCTTCCGCAGATTTGCCTACACGCCAAACGCGGCATTGATGGCCTGATCGGACACACTCAACCTCGTCGGATCGCAGCTCGAACAATCGCTTCTCGCATCGCCGACGAACTCCAATCACCCGTCGGCCAAGCCGTGGGGTTCAAGATACGATTCAACGACACAACCAGTCCGGACAGCTACATCAAGCTGATGACCGACGGTATCCTCCTCGCGGAATCCCGCCAGGACCGATTCCTCAATCGATACGACACGATTATCATCGATGAGGCCCATGAGCGCAGTCTTAACATCGATTTCTTGTTGGGTTATTTGAAGCGATTGTTACCACGTCGTCCCGACTTGAGACTGGTCATCACATCGGCAACGATCGATTCAGAACGCTTTAGCGAGCACTTTAGCAATTCAGGAATTCCGGCGCCCGTTATCGAGGTTTCCGGAAGGAATCACCCAGTGGAGATTCGATACCGGCCCATCGAATCACTCAGCGAGTCGGAGGATGGCTGGCAACTGGCAATACTCGGTGCAATCGATGAACTCTCCGCGATTGACGATGGCCACATCCTGATCTTCCTACCCACCGAACGTGACATTCACGAAGTCTCAAAGTTGCTGCGGGCCCAAACGTCTTCAAGTGATCGCGGTCGCAGGACAACCGAAGTCCTGCCCTTGTATTCGCGACTTTCGATCAATGAGCAGAATCGAATCTTCCGCAATACCCCTGGTCGCCGAATCGTCATCGCGACAAACGTCGCCGAATCGTCATTGACGGTTCCGGGAATCCGCTATGTGATCGATCTCGGTACGGCGCGTTTGAGCCGTTATTCCGCGCGATCTCAGATTCAACGTTTGCCGATTGAGCCGATCTCACAGGCATCGGCCCAACAAAGGTCGGGACGCTGTGGAAGACTGGAGCCAGGCATCTGCATCCGGTGTTACAGTGCACAAGATTTCCAAAGCCGCCCGGCCTATACGGTGCCTGAAATTCAACGTAGCAACCTGGCCGCGGTGATCCTCCAACTGCGGTCGTTTGGGCTCGGCGATATCGAAGATTTCCCCTTCCTCGATCATCCCAAACCGACAGCCATCACTTCCGGCTACAAGACCCTGTTCGAATTGGCCGCACTGGACGAGGACCGGCGGATCACGCCGCTGGGACGTCAGCTCAGCCGATTGCCCGTTGATCCACGAATCGGTCGCATGATCTATGCTGCCCATCACGAGAACTGCCTCACCGAAGTCTTGATCATCGCCGCGGCTCTGGAAGTCCGTGATCCACGCGATCGACCACACGACAGACGACAGGCGGCCGACCAGGCACACATTGCGTTTCAACATGCCGACAGCGACTTTCTAACTTATCTCAAATTGTGGGATTTTTACCAGAATCAAAAACGCCAACTGTCGCGAACCCGGCTGCGCAAAATGTGCCAAGCCAACTTTCTGTCTCATACCCGTTTGCGTGAATGGGCCAACGTCCATCGGCAATTGATCGAGACAGCCAGATCGATGGCTTGGACAATGGGGCCGCGGCGTGACGACTCAGACTCCATTCACCGTTCACTGCTTGCGGGACTGCTGAGTAGTCTCGCTCTCCGATCGGAAACAGGCGAATACACTGTCGCCAGCGGCGGCAAAGCGCGTTTGTGGCCCGGTTCAACCCTGGCGCACAAGAAGCCGCGTTGGGTCATGGCCGCCGAATTCATTGAAACCAGCGGTCGTTATCTACGAACAGTGACCGCGATCAACCCGCGCTGGATCGAACAACTCGCCGCACACCTGATCAAACGCAACCATTCCGAACCGCACTGGGTTCCAGACGCAGGTGCGACGATGGCCTTTGAGCGGATCAGTCTCTGGGGATTGCCAATCGTGGCTCGACGACGCGTGCCTTATGGTCCTGTCGACCCAACGGTGTCACGCGAGATTTTCATTCGCAGCGCCTTGGTGGAGGGCAACTGGGAATCTCAGGCGCCGTTCCTGATACACAACCGAAAACTCCAGCAAGATCTGGAACAACTTCAAGCGAAATCCCGGAGATTGGACTTACTGAAGCGGGACGAAGATCGTTTCGATTTTTACCACCGGCGTCTGCCCACCGATGTGTTTGATGCAACGCGACTGGGCAAATGGAGACGCCAGGCCGAACGGGAGAACAGCCGCATCCTGTTTATGGAAAATGGAGACTTGCTCCGCGCGGAGCACGAACCCGTTCCGGCCGATGACTTTCCCGACAGCATCCCGTTCGGAAACTCGCGATTCCCTCTCGAATACCGGTTGGAACCAGGTGAAGAAGACGACGGAATCACGTTGACCGTTCCGGCCGCCGCATTGGGCCAGTTGAACTCCGGCATGCTCGGTTGGCTTGTGCC
>JBDOMX010000964.1:0-3108 GCA_039831615.1 Planctomycetaceae bacterium | reverse complement strand
GACGGACGGTTAAGCTGCGTTTGGTTTGTTCGGCTTCCAGGGATAGTGCCTGCAGGCTTTGCGGATCCTGACGAGGATCCTTTCCGAACTCTTTTTCAAATCGGTCACTGATTGCGTCGACCAAGTGCTGTGTCCAATCGATGCCCCCCAGTTCCAGGTCGCCATTACTCGAAATGACTCGGACTTCGTTTTTCTGGTAGGAGACCAAAGACAGGTCAAATGTGCCTCCACCAAGGTCGTAGACCAGAATGTTCTGAGCGTCGGCGAGTTCGGTGAACCATAGCCCTTCCGTCCCCAGGACGTAACACAGGGCCGCGGCCACGGGTTCATTGATAATGTCGACCCGTTGCAGGCCTGCCTGATGTCCGGCCTGGATCGTGGCATGACGTTGAGCATCGCTGAATTGTGCGGGGACTGTAATGACTGCTTCTTCGATGTTTCCAATCTGGTCTTGAGCCGCCGAGATGAGTTTTTTCAGGATCAGGGCGGCGATATCCACGGGCGTGAATCGTCGATTGCTAATTTCCCAGTGTTTGTCGCGTCCTCCGATGAATCGTTTCGAATTCTGAATGACTCGTTCGGGATGCACGATGGCGTTGCGCAAAGCCTCTGTACCGACAATCGCGTGATTGTCGTCCATCATGACGACCGACGGCGTGGCCAGTTCACCTTCCTGGTTGGGAAGTGTGACGGGTTCCCCGTGTTCATTCAGATGAGCGATACAGGAGTAGGTCGTTCCCAGATCGATGCCAACAGCGTGCGTAGTGAGCATTGGGAATTAACTCGTCTGACGGGTTGCAGTGTGAGTTGCCCGAGCGCGTGCTCGCAGGCAAGAAACGAGCGAAAACGCAGTTCATCTGGCTTGCTTCTCCATCCCATGGTAGCATTGCTGTTCGCGACGCTCTAGTGCTTGAATCGCGGCTTATGCCGTACGAGACGACATCGAACCGTGTCCTGAGAGGGCGACGCGTGTTGCAGGGGTAGCGTTCAATGCGTAATGCGCTCAGACTTTGCGAGTCAGGTATACTGTTCGGCCTAGGAAATCGGTGTCGTTGTGTTGTGTTGATGGGAGTCCTGGCTGCTCTACAAGAAACGCAAACTCTCCTGATTGCTCAACCGCCGGCTTCTCCAAAGACGCCAAGTCTACAAAAATTTCTTACCGGACCGCGTTTTGAACAGCAACGTCGGAAGGCGGTCGTGGGATGGTCATGGCATGGTCGTGAACTGAGACGGGTGGTCCAGAGCATTGCTCGAGATCAGCAGTTGGCGATTCTTCTTGACCGTCGCATCAACCCGAATCGTCCATTTGATGGTGACTTCAGTTCATTGAGCGTCCAGCATGTGTTGCAGCAAATCGCAGGCCGAGTCGGGGCTGAAACACGTTTTGTGGGCAGTACCGTCTATGTGGGACCACCGCACACTTGTGCTCGCTTGCGCACCGCCGTGCGCCTGTTGCACGACCGGTTGGACGAAGTCACGCGAAATGGGAATCGGGAGCGTCGCAATCAGTTGAGGAAACGACGCAATGTCCGTTGGGACGACCTGCAAGAGCCCCGGCTTCTCGTCCAGGCCGTAGCGGCTCAATATCACCTGGAAGTATCGAATCTCGAACGCGTGCCGCATGACCTGTGGGCTGCGGCCACACTTCCTCAAACCAACGCAGTCGAGTCCCTGATGCTGATACTGAGTCAGCATGAACTCTGGTTTCGCTGGAAGACGGATGCGACCGGGATCGAAATTGTGCGACTGCCAGACACTCTTGCGATCGAGAAACGATATCCGGTGTCCGCGACTCTGGCGAACCAAACCGCGAATCGCTGGAAACGGGAATTGCCAG
This sequence comes from Planctomycetaceae bacterium, assembly GCA_039831615.1. Classification (GTDB taxonomy): domain Bacteria; phylum Planctomycetota; class Planctomycetia; order Planctomycetales; family Planctomycetaceae; genus S139-18. Next base: position 1,271 of record JBDOMX010000964.1, on the reverse strand, counting down.
GGATCTTGGTTGAGCGGATCGGGCAGCAGGCATTGTTGGTCAAAGCGACTCTGGAGCAACACGAGATGATCGTTTCCCGTGGCGCATCATCGCAAGAGGATCCAATGCAGCGCAACCCACGAGTCGACGTCGTGCCGATTAACAAGCGGACGTTTACGCTTGCGATCAAGGACCTTCCGGCAACTGCGCTGATCAAGAAACTTGAAATGTCCGGTATCGAATTTCTATTCGATGCGCGGCAGTTGAAGGGGGCGGGGATCGATCTCAAACAGAGAATACAAATGCGGGTCACGATGGCCGACGCAGAGGCTTTTTTTCACGCGATGTTCGATCAGATGCAGATTCGCTTCGAAATTCAGGGAACGACTGTGCGTCTCGAGCCGCGATGAATCGCCTGGCCAAGCACGTCGATCCAACCCAGGTGAGCAGGGGTGGGGAATTCCCGGCTATTTACCGGGTGCTTCGAATTCGACGGCGCCGACGACAGGCCGCAAGTAGTCCGTCCGTTGTCCCATCTGCCGGTGCGGGCTGCTTGGGGTCGGAGCCAGAAATCGCTCGTGGCTGGGGTCGGTGGAGTGAAACACAAAATCAACGGCCCAGCGGCCGTTTTTCTGGATGATGTCGATCCCCGCTTCCGAGGGCTTGGGACGGCTGGTCCAATTGCCGTGCACGGCCTGTGTACCGGCGATGATGGCTTGGAATTCCTGGATGTTCAGGTCTTTGTCGACAGTGAGCTCTGGGCCAGACATATTGGCGAAAAGGTTGCGCTGAATCTTGAAGTTGCGACTGAATGTCGTGGGATGCTCTGAGAATGCGATCCCGTTTTCACATTGGAAAAACGAGTTGTTACTGATTTGAGTATCGACCACAGCGGGTGAGATTCCGGAAAAGCGAATGCCGGCCCCACCATGGGCGAACACGTTGCCATAAATTCGGAGGCCATTCGAGTAGTCACCCAGGTCAATTGCCGACTGGAAAGGGCCCAGGAACTTGCAGTCGACAATGTTGATGTGTTGCGGAGTGTTGGGCATCGGCTCAAATTTGATGCACCGAGCAGTCGGCGTCGCTCCGTGAAATACGACGTTTTCAATACGCATTTCGCGCTTATCACCACGGAAGGCGGACAGTTTCGTGGCCAGTATTCCAGTTGAGGAGATCTTGTGAACGACAAGATTCCGTAAGCTGGTGCCAAGCATCAGGCCACTCAGTTTGACTGTCACAGGTCGATCGCCGGCTTCCAGACGGAATCCCTCGACAATCAAGCCTTGCAC
>JBDOMX010000174.1:0-3112 GCA_039831615.1 Planctomycetaceae bacterium | reverse complement strand
TTCAGTTCCCTCGGACAAGAAGTTTTTGCGTGCCCAACATGGAACGGTGGAAAAGACTGGGAAGCGGCTGCGTACAGTCCACTAACGAGCATGATGTACATGCCATTGCGAAACGCGTGCGCACGCATGCTTGCAACTCAGGCAGCCGGCACCTCCCACTACGCGCTAGCCGTACGCAATCAGATCGCACCTGGTACCGACCAAGTGGGCACAGTTCGCGCAATCTCAGCGGAAACCGGTGAAACGACATGGCTCCACGAACAACGATCAGCCACGATGTCACTCATGGCGACTGGCGGGGGCCTCGTCTTCGGAGGAGATGTGAATGGACGATTCAAAGCCTTCGACCAAACCACTGGTGAAGTCCTTTGGGAAATCAACCTCGGGTCAGCCGTCACAGGCTTTCCAATTACTTACGCAGTCGATGGGACTCAATACATTGTGGTCGGTACTGGAACGGCGAGCACAGCGTCACTTTTTGGCCGACTGACGCCAGAAATCCGCCCAAGTGCTGGAAATACACTATTCGTATTTGCTTTACCGGATTAATATTCAAACGGAGTCACCCCATCTCGAGTACCGCTCTCTCATGTTGGTTGAAAAGAGAACAACACTTGCTATTTCATGATCCTCATTCCAGATATTAAGGGAGCTTCAGAATGACCCGTAGACGTTACAACCTCTTGCGAACCCTCGTCGTCACGAGTGCGATGGTCTGTGTGACGACATCCACAGAAAACGTGTACATGCAGGAACCCGACTCATTTGTGCCGGTAACTGACGCAATACTGGAGAACCCAGCAGATGAAGACTGGCTGACGTGGCGGCGAACAACCGACGGTTGGGGCTACAGTCCATTGGACCAGATCGACCGTCAGAACGTCGGCGACCTGCGCCTTGTCTGGACGAGAGGATTGGCTACCGGACGACAGGAGGGTACGCCGCTGGTCTATGACGGGGTGCTCTACATGCCGCAGTCAGACGACGTGATCGAGGCGATCGATGCCGTCACGGGTGACCTGAAATGGTCCTATCGGCGAGACCTCCCTGACGACGTCTATGACCTCGTCGGTGGGAACGCACGCACCAACCGAAACGTCGCAATTTATGACCGGCTCATCGTTAATACGACCGACGACGACTTTGCCATCGGGCTCGATGCCACGACCGGAGACGTAATCTGGGAAACTGAGATCTTCGATTACCAGGTGAACCCAGCCGGCCACAGCGCCGGGCCGATCATCGCCGACGGTAAGATGATCTCCGGTCGGAGTTGCCGCCCACAGGGTGGACCGGAAACCTGTGTCGTGATCGCACACGACGCCCGTACCGGCCAAGAAGTCTGGCGTCGCAGTACTGTGGCGCTCCCCGGCGAGCCGGGTGACGAGACCTGGGGTGGTGTGCCCTACGAGCAACGGATCCATGTCGGCAGTTGGATGCCGGCCAGCTACGACCCGGAGCTGCGACTCATCTATCAAGGCACCTCGGTGACGTCGCCGGCGCCGAAGTTTATGCTTGGAGGGGTGGACAACACGCACCTGTATCACAATTCCACGCTGGCGCTGGATGTCGATACCGGTGAGATCCGATGGTACTACCAGCACCTGAACGATCACTGGGACCTCGACCATCCATTCGAACGGATCCTGGTCGATACCGCGGTAGCGCCAGACCCGTCCGAGGTCAGTTGGATCAATCCGAGGCTGCAGCCGGGTGAGGCGCGGAAAGTCGTAACCGGCATTCCGGGAAAAACCGGCGTGGTCTACACGCTCGACCGAGAGACGGGCGAGTTCCTATGGGCAACGCCGACAGTCACTCAGAATGTGATCAGCGGGATCGATGGCGCGACCGGAGCGGTTTCGGTCAACTCTGAGGTGGTATTCACTCAGCCGGGACAGCAAGTGTTCACCTGCCCAACATGGAACGGCGGAAAAGACTGGGAAGCGGGCGCCTACAGCCCCTTGACCAACACCATGTACATGCCGTTGCGCAATACGTGTGCGCGCATGATGGCGACCACTGAGTTCGACAGAAGCCGGGCCAATGATCCCAACGAAAGTCGCGCGGACATCTACGCGATCGCCTACCGGCATCAGATCGCACCAGGCACCGACAACGTCGGCACGGTGCGAGCGATCTCGGTCGAGACAGGACAGACAGAATGGCTCTACGAGCAACGAGCGGCCACAATGTCGCTGATGGCAACCGGCGGTGGGTTGCTATTTGGTGGTGACGTCAATGGACGGTTTCGTGCCTTCGACCAAGAAACCGGCGACATATTATGGGAGATTAACCTCGGCTCGCCGGTCAGCGGCTTCCCGATTAGCTTCGGCGTCAACGGGCGGCAATATGTAGCGGTCGGTACCGGCGCCGGCGGGACGGCGTCGCACTTCATGGGACTGACGCCTGAGCTACGACCCAGTTCTGGAAATAATCTATTCGTGTTCGCGTTGCCGGACTAATTCGCGTACGTCGCCAGTCGGTACGGAGTACCCGCCACAACGGATCTCCGAGTGTTGCAGCAGACACTGGCTCCCGACAGACCATATGCTGAGTGATAACTCTGGAGGAAGACCGTGATCGCAAAAACTGTATCGAAACTGGCAATAACCAACCGAGTCACCCGCGTCGCTCTGACGGCAGTACTTTTATCGACGGTCATTCCAGAGACACACGCGCAGTCTGTCGCCGATACGGAATGGAGACACTTTGGCCACGACGCTGCGAACACGAAGTACTCGCCTCTCAACCAAATCACCGCGGAAAACTTTAACGACCTCGAAATCGCCTGGCGATGGACATCAATCGAAACAGAGGTCACGAGTGAAAACGAACAACTTCGCCCTGGACCATTTAAATCGGTTTCACTAATGGTCGACGGCCTCGTCTACCTCAGCACCTCCTTAAGCCAAGTGGCCGCGCTAGACGCTGGAACCGGGGAACTAGTCTGGTCCTACGACCCACGCACGTACGACCGACTCGACCGACCCGGCAATATGGGGTGGCAACACCGTGGCGTCTCCTACTGGGAAGATGACGACAGTGATGATGCGCGGGTATTTATCGCAACGCACGATCTTTTTCTCGTTGCCCTCAATGCGAAAACAGGCAG
>JBDOMX010000201.1:0-3114 GCA_039831615.1 Planctomycetaceae bacterium | reverse complement strand
CAGAGCGCGTCGTCACCTTCGCAATAGCCGTACGAAAGTCTGATACCGATCTCACCATTTACTGCCGAATCAGAAATGGGAATGTCAAACGACGCCGTCGATTCATCAACCGTTGCCTTTCCCCGGACAGCCGCTGCGCCATCGAGCAGCTGTCCCGAAAGATTCACCACCTGCCAGGCAACCGGTGCCAGCTCGTTGAGGTGCCCGCCCGACGGGACAGCAAGTTCCACTCGGACAACCACCGGCTCTCCGGGACGGACCACCCCGTCCATGACCTCGACTGCGCCGGTCAGATCGAACGTCGAACTGGCCGGCGTCTTCTGAGGTGGCTGCAGGCCTTCCAGTGCCAACACGCGCAGCGCGCGAGACTCAAGCTCGACTGCACAGATGCGGTGGCTGTTGGTATCGGCGATATACAACGTATTGTTGGCCACACTCAGCCCGGCCGGCTCGTTAAATCTCGTTGTTGACGCGGCATCGCCAGCTTCGCCATCGCCCAGCCATGTCTCCACGGTACCGGTTTGTGAATCCACAGTGCGGATCTTGTGATTGTAGGAGTCCGCCACGAACAGAGTATGGCGATGCCGCGCTATCCCGATGGGGTGCTGGAACCTGGCCATGTCTCCGATGCCATCAACGTCACCGAACGCAAACAAAGACTGGCCGCGCGGAAGTTCAGACGTGCCGGCGACGGTGGTCACCTGCCCATCCAGTGAGACAGGGACACGACGAATCGATGATCCCTCGCTGTCAACGACGAAAATTGCCGTGCCGTCACTACTGACAGCCAGCCCAGACGGCTGCGCGAACGAAGCTTCGGTGAGCGGTCCGTTGATGACATCCTCCCGGGCGTTCCCGGCGAAGACACCGATGGCGTCGCTCCCCAGTCGATGCGACCAGATCTGGTGCGGGCCCGCCATGGCAAGGTACAACGTCCCGTCAATGTGGGAGATCGCCCACGGACTGTTCAGCGCTGTCTCGCGCAAGGTTGTGGTCGGACTTCGAGGACGCCCCTGTTCTCCTGTCCCGGCAAACGTCCTCACAGTTTGAGACGTGAGATCGACGGCGCGAATGAGATGGTTCTCGGTATCGGCGACGTACAAAATCGAGTCGACCAGACAAACGCCCTGTGGATGGTCAAACTCCGCTTCCGTGAATGATCCATCCTGTCGACCGATCCGACCCGATCCTATGATCTCCAGAACGTTTCCGTCCAGGTCCGTAACGACGATGCGGTTGTGGCTGGTATCGCTGATAAACAAGCGGCCGGATTCACCGTCGGCCAGCACCTTCCCCGGAAATCGCAGCGGTGTGGGTTCTGCTGCGGCTGCTTCCAGGTCGAACACGATCGGGTCCTCGTTCAGTTTGCCGATCGATCTGTGGTATTCGATGACCCGCCCAATGACCTCATCGAACAGATCGCGATTGCCTTCGCCGCTGCGAGACCCGAGGTAGCGCCCCTGAGGATCCACGAGTGCCAGCGTCGGCCACGCTTTCGTTCCGAACTTCCGCCAGATCACCATTTCGCTGTCATTGACAACCGGATGGACAATTCCGTAACGCATGATGGCGTTGCTGATGGCTGTTGAATCTTTCTCGTTGTCAAACTTTGCCGAATGCACGCCGATCACGACCAGTTCATTGGGATATTTCTCCTCCAGATATTTCAGTTCCGGCAGCACATGCATGCAGTTGATGCAGCAGTATGTCCAGAAATCGAACAGCACGACCTTGCCGCGCAGGTCCTGCATGGTGATCGGCGTGGAGGTATTCAGCCACGCCGTGCCACCGTCGAGGATTCCATCGGGCACCTCGGCAGCGGAAGGCGATGGATCCTCAGGTTTCTCCGTTGCAGGTTCCTGAGCAAACCCTGAACCGGCGGCGTGCAGGCAGGCCAGCAAACTGAACAGGCAGACGACCGCGGGCGATCGAGCGTGACCGCGGCCGACCAGCAAATGCATAGCCAATCTGCCGGCGAAGACACCGGACGAATTCACGTCTTGGCGGGAATCGTTCGCCACAATCGTCATCATTCGCCGCTTTTCGTACACAAGAGGAGTTCCGGCAGAAGTCGAACAGTGCTGTCCATCGATGGCAGCTCCTACACACATTTCGCCACCTGATGAATGCCCAATGAGGCCAGAGTCGCTCGTGTGGTCGCTGTGTCCCGATAGACATGTGCCTGAATGCCCATTGAGACCGCCTGTGTCACGTAGTCTTCGATATCGTCCGTATAGAAGCAATCTGCCGCATCGCATTTTGCCTGAGCCAGGGCAGAATGATAGATCACCGGATCCGGCTTCAGGGCCCCGACTTCCCACGACGTAGTGATGTCGTCGAACAGGTCAAGCACCTCCCAGCGACGCCTCACGAATTCGATGTGCGTCTCACAGGTGTTCGAGAGCAGTACCAGGCGGATTCCTGCCTCCCGCAGCTCCTTCAGCAAAGGCACCATGGGGACATTCAGCTCAAAAATGTCTCCGACGGCCAGCCGCAGTGCGTCAATTGGGACGGACACGTCCGTGAAAGACTCGAATTCTGCGTGAAACTGTTCTTCGGTCACTTTGCCGGTTTCGATCTCGTCCTGAAAACCGGAGTCGAAGAGAAATTCACGGACACTCTTCTGTGACGCGCCGCTTGCCGACGCGATATTTTGCACCATACGATCGTGCGAAAAGAAGACGAGAACATTTCCCAAATCGAAGATGCAGGATCGAATCGGCATGATGGTTCACAGGCAGGCAATGAGATAAAAAAGACCAGTCAGGTATGCCGCAACAGTGTCAGTCGGGCGGATTGAACACAGGCGAGTGGCAACCGATCTCCGTCAGGATTCTCGGAATCGATGTGCCACAGCCGCACCCATTCATACCAGTCGGTGTGCGATTTCGAAAACAACACACGTTCGACCGACGTCGGACTCAAACCAAACGTGACCGCCAGCAGCGTCGGCAACGGTCGCACCTGATGGGGACGATTGAGATCAACTGTGATTTCGCGGTCAAACCCGGATTCGGGCCAGACGACGAGGCCAGCCGAACACACGTCGTAAGGATGGCTGCCCACCAAATTGCGTTCCAGCTGTTCCCGTACAATCTCCGCGCCGGCCTTGCG
>JBDOMX010001115.1:0-13996 GCA_039831615.1 Planctomycetaceae bacterium | reverse complement strand
CATCGAGGTCGCGTGGCGTAAAATAAATTCTTCACACGCTGGGCCAAGCTGCTCGGGCGGCCAAACCAACACCAACCCCGTTTCATGACACGCACTAGTTATTATAAACGACCCTCGGGTGACAGTCGCAGTAATAGCAGGGTGAGTGTTTCATTTTTACGAGTCACCGTGTCAACTGGAATAAAACATATCTCCAGGGTGGAGAGACAGGCGTTCACGACTGTTTTTTCATGCATCGCGACGTCCGAGTCCACAGAAATGCTAGAGTTCCCGCGACTTTTGCAGGTTTCCGGATGATCTGGCTCGAATCAAAGGTTTAAGTCGCGTTGCCAGGGCCTCACGCCGCACATCAACAGCGTTCACCACGCCAACACTGTCAACAATCCACACGCTTGGACTCTGCGAGACGCCCCAAAAACGCACGAGCGGGCTGTTCCAACCTCGACGACTTCCGTCCTGAAAAACAATCTGTTCGCCAGGAATGGCAAGGTCCCTGATGGTCTGGCGGCATTGATCGAGGTCGTCATCCAGATTGACTCCGATGAGCTGAAAATCTTCCGACGGCAACTGAGTCTCCGCCTGCTTGAGTAGCGGCAACCAACGGTCGATGAAACCATGACTTTCAGAATCCCAGAAGTAGATCACCGTCACCTTGCCTTGAAATCGTTGTGCAGTCACTTTGCCACCTGAAAGTGTCGGCCCCGAAAACTGAGACAGTTTGCGACCGGGGAGCTCCAGGCGACGCAGTACTGCAACAGCTTCCTGGCCCTGCGGCTCCCTGGGCCACTTTTCCATCAGTAATACGTAGCACAGGCGAGCTTCTGTTCGCAGCAATGCTGACTCTTCATCGGTGTCGGCCGTGGCTGCCGTCATTTCGCAACTGCGTCCAGCTCCGAATAACAAACTCAGTGCCCGCTCCGACTGGCGCGGAAACCGGGTTGCAAATTCACGAGCCCATCTTGAAAAGCTGACGTTCCACGCGGCCTTCTTCTGACGGACCTGTCTCGCTTTGGTGTGAGCGAACTTTGCAAGGTGAAAGATGCCCTCAGCGGCCGGTGCGGATTTCGGGTCTCGATCACTTAACGCCTGCACGTCAGCGTACAACTGATCGATATCTGCCGCAGATCCGGTCAGCGCCGTTTGCAGTCTCGCCTGCAACAGGTGACGAACGGCCGCAAGGAAATCTGTTTCACGTGCCGGGTCCTGCATGGTCCGCTTCAGAACCTCCGTGGCTTTCAGCACGATCTCACTGTTGCGATGGTCGTTTTGCGTCGACTTAGCGCCGCCGTTGACCTGCAGGAGCTCAATTTCTGAAAGCAATCCTGCAACCGGATCCCGTTCGCCCGTGTCCTCACTTCCGCCCACATGACTGCCGTCCTCGGCAGGATCATTCTGTGGCCCGGCCAACGCGGCCGTCACACCACCGGATGGCGCAACGGTTTCCGTATTGCGCGGAAGTATTCCCGCCTGAGATTCATGCGATTGGATGCCGGAATCTCCGCAGCCGGCACTGATAGAAACGGTCAGAAGGGCAATGGTCAGACGAATGCACACGTGTTCGATCCTTCGATCCTGTGCCGCCAGGGGAATGACACGGTAAGCAACCTCGGTTCACAATACCGTGTGTAATGCGGTTTGATTCTACCGGGAATCTTCGCACCCGAAAACAGGAGTCCACCCCGATCTGACATTCGGATCCGGCAATTGTTTTTGATCGCTGCGGGGAGGGTGTTGCGGTGGCTCAGCAGGGTCACTGGGCACGAAACGGTCAATCGGATATTTTCCTGTGCGTTTCACCCTGGGTTCGAGGAAAATAATCATGGTTGCTGACCTCGCCAGCCTAAAAATTCTCGCCATTCATGCACATCCGGACGACATTGAGATCCAGTGTGCCGGGACGCTCCTTAAGCTCAGGCAGCTTGGCTGCTGCGTAGCTGTGGCCACCATGACCTCGGGTGATAAAGGCAGTGACGAGTTATCGGCAGACCAAATCTCTGAGGTGCGTCGGGCGGAAGCGATTGCATCCGCGGCCATGATGGACGTCGAGTATACATGTCTCGAATTCCGGGACCTGTCGATCGTATTCGACAATGAAAGTCGACGTCGCATGGCCGAATTTCTGCGTCGACAGCAACCCGATATCATCCTTGCCCCGCCTCCTGTGGACTACATGCACGACCACGAAATCACGAGCCAGCTCGTTCGTGATGCATGCTTTAATGCGGCCGTTCCGAACTATCGTACTGAGCAGTGGGATCCCGCTCCGCGTTGCACTGGAATTCCACATCTGTACTACGTCGATGCCGTTGAAGGCACGGATCATTTTGGAGTGCGGCATCCGATTGACATGATCGTCGACATCAGCGACGTCATCGAACAGCGGCTGGAACTACTCGCGTGTCACGCGAGTCAACGTGAATGGTTGCGACGGCAGCATGGCATCGATGAGTACATCATCGCGTCTCGTCGCTGGGCCGCGAAACGGGGCAGCGAAATCGAGGTTGAATACGGCGAAGGCTTTCGCCAGTACAAGGGTCACCCGTATCCGACGGGCAATCTGCTCGGTCAGTTACTGAGCGAGTCAAGGACCTCAAATTCAGGCGAACGCACTTGAGTTAGTGAGCCGGCGCCGAGGCCGCGTCCGTCACGGACTCACTGGTATGGTTCGTCACCACACTCCAGTAGGTCCACGAAGTCACGATGATCATGGCGACGACAGTGTAGAGGAACAATGCCGACAACATCTTCCCAATTGCACGGCCGGCAATTGCATCGTCATTTGTCAGTTGCTCCACTTCAGCCACAGTAAACAGTGGTTCGGCGGGACTTTCAGTTGCGTGTGAATCGCTCATGGCATCGAAAATCACGTAGTGTGAAAAAGGTCTTGAAGTTCCTGCAGAAAGGATAGCCCGAAATCAGTCATTCGTCGATTTGTTGATGCCGGGAGAGTCTGTTTTTCAGAAATCGAGACAGCTGCTGGTATTACTGGTTCAGGTTTTTGTGGTGCCCGTCCGCTTGTCGGTTGTTTCATCCACGACCTCTGGCTAATAATTAACCGCATACTGACGGGTGTCAGGAGTTTCTGCGTCAGTGGGGGCAACACTGTGAGTTTGGTCGCTAATTCGCGTCTCGTGATGGTCATTTGCTGCACATCCGGAATCTGCCTGTCAGCAGAATGGCCGGACTGGCGCGGGCCGCACGGAACCGGTGTTGCAGACGGGGTCGGTTACCCGGTTGAGTGGTCGGCCGACCACAATCGGCTGTGGACGACTGATTTGCCGGGACCCGGCGGGTCAACTCCCGTTGTCACCGGGGGACGTATCTTCCTCACGCTGACCGCACACGGTGAGAATCGCCTGATGTGTTTCAATATGGATGGAACGCATCTTTGGTCGAAGACGCTCGGGGCAGCAGTTCCCGGGAAACACAGAAAAGCGACCGGTGCGAATTCATCGCCGTTGACAGACGGGACCCATGTGTTTGTCTACTTTAAGAGCGGCGATCTGGGATGCTTCAATCTGAACGGCGATCTGGTGTGGCAGCTCAATGTGCACGACAAATTCGGCGAAGTCACCCCGGACACGCTTTGGTGGGATCTCGGCAATTCGCCGGTGCTGGTTGATGGAGCGATCGTTGTGTCCTGTGTTCAGTCCGGGCCATCCTGGGTGGCAGCATTGCGCCGCAACGATGGGAAGATTCTCTGGAAGGTTGACCGTGATCTCGATGCGCCGGAAGAAGCGAATCAGAGCTATTCGACTCCCGGCGTCGTTCGAAATCCAGACGGAAGCCAAACGATCGTGGTTCTGGGTTCCGATTACGTGACTGCCCATTCTGCGACCAATGGCAGGGAATTGTGGCGAGTCGGAGGGCTCAATCCCGATGGTGAGAAGTACTTTCGCTCGATTTCGTCACCTGTCGTGAGCGCCGGAATCGTGTTGGCTCCGTACGCTCGCGGCACCACACTGACGGCCATTCGGCTGGGTGGATCCGGCGATGTCACTCACAGCCACGTGCTCTACACCAACCGGACAACTTCAGCAGATGTGCCAACACCCGCCGTTTTCGGCAACCGTGCGTACATCTGCGGCGACGGTAAACGCAATCGGGGAATGGTTTACTGCCTGGACCTCGCATCTGGAAAGATCATCTGGAACGGTCAGCTGGCAAAAAGTCGGCACAGCTTCAGTTCGTCACCGATCGTTGCCGATGGCAAGCTGTACCTGACTCGTGAAGACGGGACAGTTTTCGTGGTGGACGCCCTGGCAGATCGATTCCGGGTTCTGTCGGAAAACACTCTGGGAAAAGAGTTTACGGTGGCAACACCGGTTTTCGTCGATGGCGGGATTCTGCTGCGAAGTCATACCAGCTTAACTCTAATCGGTCTTTAGGGCGTGTACAGAATTCTGCCCACTCGATCGACCGGTCCTTGATCGACCACGACATCGTCCCGAATCCGAGGCAGAGCGGGTTCTGCCTTGTATGGGCCACACCTCACGCTTAGACTGCCCGACCTGATTTTTTGAACGTCAACCGATGTATTGTGCGTCGGCCGTAGACCGATCCTGCCATCTGCACTGGGCTGCCGTGCTACCTGGTCGAGTCTGTCGTTGGACTCGGAAAAGGCTCTGGAGTAATGAAAAAGGACATCCATCCGGAATATCGCGATGTGATTTTCGTAGACACATCCACCGGCACGCGGTTTCTCATCAAGTCAACAATCGCGTCCAAAGAGCACGATAAGTGGGAAGATGGAAATGAATACCCGCTGGTGAAGGTCGAAATCAGTTCGGCGTCGCACCCGTTCTACACCGGCAAGATGAAGTTCGTCGATTCTGCCGGGCGCGTCGAAAAATTCCAGAAGAAATGGGGCAAAGCCAAAGACGCGGCTCAATAGCAGCCTGCAGATTGAGATTTCAAGACGGGGCGCGCGCAGACATCTGTGTGCGTCCTTTGTTTTTTGTCATCGTCACAGGAATAGGCGTGTGATGTTTTGGAGAAAACCAGGAGCGGGTCGGTCTCCAGGCACGCTGTTCAAGGAATCTCAGCCATGTTTCCCAGTCTGGAACAAAAGTTCGATCGGCACGAAGCGCTTCAGCAGCTGCTGATGGATCCTGAAGTGATCACTGACATTGACCGATTGCTCGAGATCCAGAAGGAAATCGGAGGGCTCGCAAAGATCGCGGCGGCTGTCCGCACTTTTCGCGAACTGGAAGGGGACATCGAAGCTGCCCGAATGATGGTCGACGAAGAGTCGGACCCGGCGTCGAGGGAGTACGCTCAGCAGGAACTCAATGGCCTTGTGACACGTCAGGAGACACTACGAACCGATCTCGAAGATCTCGCGACAGCCGGCGATTCCATCACCCGCGGATCACTGATTATGGAGATTCGAGCCGGGACTGGAGGCGACGAAGCTGCCCTGTTCGCCAAAGATCTGTACGACATGTACATGCGCTACTGCGAAACCAAGCCGTGGAAGGTTGAGCTCATCGAGTTCAGCCCCACCGAGCTCGGCGGTGTTAAAGAAGTCGTTGTGTCGATTTCAGGGGAAGGTGCGTTCCACGAACTTCAGTTTGAAAGTGGCGGCCATCGTGTGCAGCGTGTGCCGGAAACAGAAACCCAGGGCCGCATTCACACCAGCGCAGCAACCGTGGCCGTGCTTCCGGAAGCGACCGATGTTGAAGTCGAGATCAAACCGGACGACCTTCAGATTGACACGATGCGAGCCGGCGGTCCGGGTGGGCAGAAAGTGAACAAAACCGAAAGTGCGGTGCGGATGACTCATCTGCCAACCGGAATTTCGGTCAAGATCCAGGATGAAAAGAGCCAGCACAAGAACCGAGCAAAAGCACTGAAAGTTTTGAAGAGCCGCATTCTTGAAGCTCAGCAGCAGGAAGCCGCCGACGAGCGGGCAGAAGCACGGCGAACGCTCGTCGGGTCCGGCGACCGCAGTCAGCGAATCCGGACTTACAATTTTCCGCAGAACCGCGTCACCGATCATCGCTGCGGACTGACAATCCACAAACTGGATCGCATCGTCGTCGGAGAAATGGCTGAGTTGATCGAAGGGCTGATAGAATTCGATCGACAGGAACGACTCAAAGGGGATTGACGTCATGCTCCGCTCAGAACTTATTCACCCTGAAATCAGCCAGGCCGTGGCTCGGGCAGGACATAGTTCCAGAATCCTGATTGCCGACGGGAACTATCCTGCATCGTCTGCGATCGGTCCAGGAGCACAACTGGTGAGTCTGAATCTGGCACCAGGACTGGTCACGGTGTCACAGGTGTTACGCGTCCTGCTGACCGCAGTTCCAGTCGAAGCCGTCTGTACTATGGGCATGCCCGACGATGATCCGTACCGCCAGCAAGGCGAGCCCTCGGTCTGGAATGACTACCGGGAAATCCTGCAGCATGCCGGTGTGGCGGTCGAACTGACTCCCATCCAGCGATGGGACTTCTACGATGCCGTCGCCTCACCGAATCACGTTCTGACCATCCAAACCGGCGATCAGGCACTGTGGGCCAATCTGCTGCTGACAATCGGAGTACGCAGGGCCGGGGAGTAGTGGCTAAGAATCGCCGGAATTGGCTTTGAGTCGTTTGTTGTCCATTGGCTACAATTCCCGGCCGCTGGGTGGTCATTGTGCGAATAATTCAGAGACCAGCTCGCGATATTTGCCGCGTCTCGGCCACACTGGAGACTGCTTGATGATTTCTCGAACCTGCCTCTGGCTCATGCCGCTGTCCTGCATCACGGCGACAGCCCACTCTGCAGACCTTCTTCAATGGAAGCTGTCTACTGGAGACTCTCTAAAATACGCCGTGCAGAACGAAATGGCGACCACCGCCACGGTCGGTGGATTCGACAACAAGTCCCGACTGTTACAGACGATGCACATGGCCTGGAACGTGAAGACGACAACGGCCAGCCGGAACTATGTCCTCTCACAGGTCATTGAACGCATCCGTGTGGAAATGTCGCACGACGGGGAAAAACCAATCGTCTTTGACTCCGGGACGAGGGAGGCCCCGGATGATCAGTTCGCACGTTCACTGGGAAACGTCTTCCGCAAGATTGTGGACAGAGAATTCATGATCACTATGGCGCCGACGGGAGCAATTGAAGATGTCTCCATTCCGGATGGGCTGCTCGAGACACTCAAAACAGCTGCTGCAGGAGAATCCGCCGGCCTTGATGAAAAGGCACTCAAGCAGATGTTGAGCCAGACGTCGGTCATCCTTCCGGTCGAGCCGGTCGAGAGCGGTGACCAGTGGCAGAGTCAACAGTCGATCGAGCTGCCATTCGCCACTCTGCGGATGGCTGCGACAATGACTTACAAAGGCGTCAACGAAGATGGATTGGCTGTCATCGACTATTCACCGAATGTCACGCTGGAGCCACGAGATGATGCGCCCATCAAACTCACTCTGAGAAGCTCACGCGGCACCGGCAAAGTTCTCTTCGATCAGGAAGAGGGACGTATTGTACGAATGCAGTTGAATCTGAACATGGAAATGCAAACGGGTGTCAGAGGACAGCAGGTGCTGCAGAAAATTGACCAGCAGACCGTGATGATTCTGCAACGATGAACTGACAATAGCCTCGTGTTCACGCTAACCAAGCTCTCCTCCCGGCAACATTTGTGAAACGAATACTCCTCACTCTGGCCCTGATCGCAAATTCTTTTCTGTTGTATGCCATCGGGCGCGGGCTCAATATCGGAGACACAGAGTCGGGGGCGCCGGAAGTTCAGCAACTGGTTGGAACTCACATGCTGATCGGTCTCGGCGCCCTGACGTTCGCAGCGCTCGTCCACGCGGTCGTTCTGACCTGGTTTATGGGCACCGGACGTTTTTTGGAAGAAACCAGCAACGCATATTCGCTGCCAGACAGGTTCTACAACCGCAGTCAGCAGTTGAAGTACCAACTCCTGCCAGGTATGACGATTTGTCTGTTGTTATTGGTTGCCACCGGGGCACTGGGAGCCGTGGCAGACCCCGCAACGCCCGCATCGCTGGCAGGCACGCTTGGCGTTACCGACGCCCGCATTCACCTGGTCGGGGCGATTGTGCTGTTTGCATGTAACATGATCATGACTCTGCTGGAGTATCGAGCGGTTGTCGGCAATTCGAAGGTGATTGACCAGGTGCTGGCCGAAGTCCATAGAATTCGCAAGGAACGAGGGTTGCCCGTGGGCTGACGTTCTGCGACCGACAGGAATCAGACCATGGCTTTTCCACAACTGCAGTCTGCGATCCACGATGGAATTGTCCGCAATCATCACACCTGCGTGCAGGCCTTTGTATCTGTGGACGGCAACACTCTTCTTAATGCCGCCTTTGGTGAAGCCGCCGCTGGCATTTCGGCGACATCCGAAACCATCATGCTGTGGCGCTCCGCCGGCAAGCCGCTGACGGCAGCTGGTATCCTTCGGCTGGCGGAGCAGGGCGTCTTGTCTGTCGACGATCCGCTGAGCCAACATGTGTCGTCGACATTGAGTACTCCATTTGAACGAGTCACCCTGGCGCAGATTCTGTCGCACACAACCGGAATGCCCGTGCTGGAAACGCTATGGCCGAGCGAAGATTGGGATGAGATTCTTGCTGGAATTGTTTCGACGAAACTGCGGCCGCGGGGAGGTGTTGCCGCTTATCAGCCGCAAGCCACATGGTTTCTTCTGGGGGAAGTCCTCCGCATTCGATGTGAGGTCGACACGTTTTCGGAAGCGCTCAGAGCTCTCGTCCTGTCCCCGTTAAACATTAATCGCAGTGGCTGCGGATTGAGAGCTGAAGATGCAGTTGCGCGTCAGGATTTGTTGCCCGAGCTGTTGACAGGGCGGGGAGGCGAACTTTGTCGATCGCCTCTGTCTGACGGTCGGGCTTTGCACACAGAATCGCCTGGTGCGAACATCCGAGGGCCGATCAGCGATCTGGCATTGTTTTACGACATGCTGCTTAACCGGGGAAGATTGCCCGGCACGGCCTTATTCCTCGACGAGAAATCGGTTGAATTGATGACGCGACCATACCGGCTCAACACGTTCGACCAGACACTGCAACACAAGGTCGATATGGGATTAGGATGCATCACAAATTCCAGACACCACGGACCAATGGTCCCGTACGGTTTCGGAAGATTCAGTTCTTCAGCCACATTCGGCCACGGAGGAGCTCAGTGTTCCATGGGATTTTGCGACCCGGCACATCGATTGGTGGTTGCCTGGGCGGCCAATGGATTATGCAGTGAACCACAACACCAGCGTCGAAATCGGGCTTTCAATGAAGCTGTCTACCTGGATCTGGAGTTGAGCGGTCAGGAGACTGAACCATTGATCGATCCTGGAAGGAACGTGGCTCAAAAATTCCGGCCTCCACGGTAATCTGCTTCAACATGCCGTGAATTTGGACTATTAAGAATACCGCCGCAACGTCAGCGAGTTCATGTCGTCCAGGCGATCCTGCATGCGGAGGGCCAACATGGTTGTTTGACAGATCACGGGATTGCTCCGTTTAGTGTCGAGGAGGATCCTGTTCGTCGATGTCGACATCTTGCAGAATTCAGTGATGGGAACGTCACTCATGAGTCGGCGGCCTCGCTCGTGTGTCGTCCGTTAATCAGCTGGGGACCGTCTCGAGCGGCATTCGCCGGGTCCTGGTCACCATATTCCAGCCCGGTCAGGCCGCATAAAAATGTCGGACTCCACAAACATTGCTCACGCGGAAGACAACGGGATTATATTTCCCGATGTTGTCGTCGTCATTCCCGCGCTCGACGAACAGGAGTCGCTGCCGCTGGTCTTACAGGATCTGCCGGGTGTGGGCTGTGTGATTGTCGTCGATAATGGATCGACGGACGGGACTGCGGCCGTGGCAGCCGATGCCGGCGCTCTCGTGGTTTATGAACCGAAGCGCGGCTACGGATCCGCGTGCCTGAAAGGGATCGCCGAGATCCGCGCACTGCGGCAAACGCAAAGCCTGAATCCGGAGATCATTGTCTTCATTGATGCTGACTACAGTGACCATCCCGATGAACTTCCCAAATTAGTGGCACCGATTCATCGCGGCGAAGCCGACTTCGTTATCGGCTCCCGGCTCAGCGGAAAATCCGAACCGGGAGCGATGCCGCCTCAAAGCATCTACGGAAACATGCTGGCGTGTTACCTTATGTACGTCCTGTTTCGAGTACGCTATACGGACCTGGGCCCGTTCCGAGCGATCTCGGTCAAGGCACTGGAACGCCTGGAAATGTGTGACACAAATTATGGCTGGACGGTGGAAATGCAGATCAAGGCGGCACGACGAGGGCTGAAGATTACAGAGATTCCGGTTTCATATCGGCGCAGAATTGGTGTCAGCAAGATCAGTGGCACCGTTCTTGGGACAATCAAAGCCGGCTGGAAAATTCTGTACCTGATCGCTCGGCACGGACTGTCGCGATCCCCGACCGTCCGGACATCTGCTGCCAGAATTCGGGCGGATACCTGATGGTCCGTTTCGCCAGCGATTCCCTTCCGAGGGTCCAATGAAGCCTCGGTCTCGACTGATTCTGTATGGCGCCCTGCTGTGCGCCTGGTGCACAGCATTGTCACTCCAGTCATTCCGCTTTGCATGGCACCAACCGTTTGCCAGCCGTCCTGTATTGATGTTTACAGCTGGTATCCTGCTCGCTTCGGTTGTCAGCCTGCTCGCTCTCCGCGCCGCCGTCCACTGCAGGGGCGCCGCCGGAGTTGGCACCATCGTTCTTTGCGGCGGCATCACCATGCGGTTGATCCTGGCCCCGTCACATCCGGTGCAGGAGCTCGACATCTACCGATATATGTGGGACGGGCTGGTGATGACGGAAACCGGCAATCCCTGGAGATTCAGTCCGGCTTTGATTCGGGACACGGACCGCCACACGGGGCCGATTGAGCTGCAGCAGCTGACCAGATTGCGCGACACATCGCCCGGCATTCGTAACACACTTGACCGTGTCCACTATCCAACACTCACCACGATTTATCCACCAGTCAGCCAGGCTGTCTTTGCGGCAGCCGCGCTGGCGATGCCTCCGAAGGCGACAGCACGAACACGGCTGATCGTTACTCGGACCGCCATCGTTGTGTTTGATGTCGTTACGATCGTCGCCATTCTTCAATTGCTTCGTCTCTTTGGCAAACCAGCCGGGTGGAGTGTGTGCTACGCATGGTCACCACTGGTCCTCAAGGAATTTGGCAACAGCGGTCATCTGGATGCGATCGCGGTTTGTTTCTGCACATGGGCCATCGTTTTCTGGATCGCCGGGATACGAAGACACTCTGCAACGCGCCTGGCAATCGCTGCTGGTCTGCTCGGACTGGCGACAGGAGCCAAGTTGTTTCCTGTTGTGCTGGTGCCCGTCGTTGCTGTGAGCGTCTGGCGCCAAATGGGTTTCCGATCATTTGCCTGCAACGGTCTGATCTTAACAGCGGTCACGACCGTGTCGCTGTATCCGATGTTCGCCCATCGATGGACAACCCCGGACAGGGAGACAACCCTGACCACCTCCAGTCAGATGGATCAATCTGCGGAGAGTCCCCGGACGTTGCAAACCGGGGAGGGCATTGATGAATTTCTGCAGTCCTGGAAAATGAACCATTTTTTCTTCCGACTGCTGGAGGAGAATCTCGCACCGCGATCACGAGCCTGGTTTGCAATCACACCGGAATCAATGCGCATGATTCTGACGAGCCCCGTGTCGGAACGATTGCAGGTGAATTCTCGTCGAGCCGCCTTCCTGATCACACGCACGATCACGACGCTGATGTTCATCGCCATCGCCGTGCGACTGTGTCAACAATGCACAAATACGAATCACGATCGATTGGTGAGGGCCGCGTTTCTGAGCCTTGCCTGGTTTTGGCTGCTGCTGCCGACGATGAATCCCTGGTACTGGATTTGGGCGATGCCATTGTTGCCGTTTGCGAGGCAGCGTACCTGGCTCCTGATGTCTGGATTTGTTTGCATCTACTATTTACGGTTCTGGTTCACAAACTCTCTGAAGATGCAGTTTGTTCCAGGCACGATGTATTCGGGACGGCAGTTCTTTCAATACGTGGTCGTCTGGGTGGAGTACCTGCCGTGGTGCCTCCTGTTCGGCGCAGAATGGAAGCAGCGTCGGCGCATAAACAAAGCCAGCTAAGCTGCGACACAACTCGGCTGGCTTCGACAACTCCTCGCGTCATCGATCCTATTATTCTGTTTCAGTCGCGGAACCTGGCTTGGATCCTTCGTCGGTCTCGTCGGTCTCGTCGGTCTCGCCGGCAGAACCACCAGAACCGCCGGAATCACCACTGGGCGCTACTTCTTTGGCACCGCTTGTGTCCGCCTCGCTGCCGCAGCCGGCCACGCAGACGGCGCACAAAAGTGCGAGCGTCAGGGTGAGTATGGCTGGTACTGCCATCAACTTCGAAACAAATGCCATTGTCAATTTCTCCGATGATTGTGATCTGAATTTCCCCATTTGGGATTGTGGGTGAGCTTGGTCAATCCACGGTGCGTTTTCAAGTTGATGGGCCCACTGTCCACCGACTTCCAGAGACTTGTCGCCCAAACGTGCCAACTGTCCAGTTGCTTCGAGCGACTACTGAACACGCCGTCATAATCGGACCGCCATCCACGACACCATGTAAGTTGTTTCATCAGCGACACTTGCGAATGAGTGCTGCACATTGAAAGATGATCGCTCCCGGAATTCGGCGTCCTTCTCAGTCGCAAACCACTGTCACTAAATAACTTACAGTGTTCATCTGTACGTGAGTCAGATTCGGGTTAGCATAGTTCAGCGGCGCAGCATGGAGAAGCACCGTCCTGCTGTACCCGATCTCCGGACGTCACGATGTCGTCCGATCTTGTTGTTGGTCTCGCCACTGCGATCGCATGGATCAGGAGAAGACGATCTGCGAGCTGACGTAACCCCTCGCGAAGTTGACCGCCATGGGACGTCGCCGTTCAAACCAGCCCGCAAGGGCCGTCCGCCGTTCTCGCCAGCCGGCACATCGTGGACGTATTACGGCGCGACCGCCGTCCGCCCACAAGCGTCGGGGGACGGGACGTGCTTCCGGCCCTCGGTTTGATGCTCCTGAAATCTGGCACGAACCTCGCGGTGATGGCGACCTGCAAATGATCGTTCAGCAACCGGGCGCTGGCTATTTCCATCCAATCACAGCAGAAGAAGTGCAAGACCGAATTGCGAACCTTCCGGTTGAATTCTGCGAAGGGCTTGAATATGTCCACTTTAGCCGTATGACTCGAAAACGCCGTCTGTTTCCCTGTTATGGCTTACAATGGGGTACTGCAGTTTATCTGTATCCTGTTGAGTGCGAGCTGGAAGAATTATATCTTCGTGCGCCATCTCCCCGGCAAAGAATCGAGGCGGAAATGTTTGGGGGACGCTGGATTGAAGACGGACTCCAGTGGTGGCTGGTTTGGACGGAGAGCACAATCCGCGACTACTACCTCAACAATGTGCTGATTCACGAAATCGGCCATATCAACGACTGCCGTAATACGCGCTTCGCCGATCGTGAACGATTCGCCGACTGGTTCGCCATAGAATTCGGTTATCGGGCATCGCGAAGCCGCCTCGCATGAACTGACCAACGCGGTCGAATTGAACGTTTGTCAGCTGCCGATTCGTCGGAACCAATGGCCTGCAACCTCGCGTTCCGGTCGTTTGTTGTCGCCCGCAGTTCGTCGGTGTTCAACTTCCGTCGTCTCAATAACCCGCTTGCAGGGGGGACTGCGCTGAGGCAACGGCATAATCTGCCGGTCTGCAGGACTCCGACCAGTCTTTGCCGGCCTGTTGACTTCAAATCGGTGAATGAGACTACAGTCGCAACTCAACTATCGAATAAACTTCCCGATACCGATGTCCCCTCATTGCCCCTGTTCAGCGGCCGGCCGTGCTCAGTTTCCGATTCATTCTGATTTCGACACTCATTCTGGTGGCCGCCGGCTGCGGCACCACGCAGAT